>CAXRBC010000019.1:0-3188 GCA_964228515.1 Ilumatobacteraceae bacterium | reverse complement strand
CATGGAGGTCGTGTACGGCGGCATCCGGCTCACGCCTGCGCAGATCGCGGCGGCCGCGCGCGACGAGGACCCCGACGTGAGCGGGCTGTCGATCCTCTCCGGATCGCACCTCGAGCTCGTGCCGCAGGTGCTCGACGGACTGCGCGGCGCCGGAGTGGACGCGCCGGTGGTGGTGGGGGGGATCATCCCCGAGGAGGACCGCGTGCCGCTCGCGCGCCTCGGCGTCGCGCGGGTCTACACGCCCAAGGACGTGGACGTCGCGCGCATCATCGGCGACCTGCTCGACCTCGTCGCCACCCGTCGCTCCCGCTGACGCCCCGCGCGGCCGCCGTCCGCGCGGCGACCGGGCGCGACGCGATCGTCAGGGCTTCATCGTCGTGGACGGCGCGATCGCCACGAAGCCCGTCGCGGGCGGCATCACGAGCTCCCAGCCCGCCTCGACGCGGTCGGGGTCGGTGATGTCGTTGAGGTCCATGAGCGCGCGCATGTCGACGCGGAAGGTCTCGGCGATCGAGTACAGGGTGTCGCCGCGCTGCACGACGTAGCGGACGGGCGCGGTGTAGACGGTCGTGGTCGTCGTGCTCGTCGTGGTCGTCGAGCCGATCACGGAGGGGTCGTCGGGCCGGACGTCGCCGCGCGCGGCGAACACGAATGCCAGGATGCCGCTCACCAGCGTCGTCGCGAGCAGCGACCACTGGATCCGACCCCTGAGCGGCACGGCGGGTCAGGCTACGGCGGCGAGTCGCACGCGGGTGGAGCGCGCCACCACGATGCACGGGACGTTGATCGCGATCGCGAACGCCGCGTTGATCGCGAGCACCCACCCGCGCGACCACGCGAGCCATGCCGGCGAAATCGCGAGCATCGTCCAGTGCACCAGCTCGGCCCGCAGCACCTCGACGCCGACGCGCGCCCGCGCCGCGGCCCCGTGGCCCGTCGCGCCGCCCCCCGCAACCCCGCCGTCCGTCGCGCCGGCGCCAGAATCCCCGAGGCGCTTGCGCCGCCCGCCGAACCACGCGCCCGCGTCCGGCACCAGGTGCTTCCAGCGGTGCACGCGCGTGGCGCGGCGGTACGCCTCGCGGGTCTCCCATCCGCGCAGCCGCGCGATCGCACGCGGACGCAGCACGCGGTCGTCCGACGCCCGCGCCCACGTCGCGCCGACGACCACGCCCGCCGTCACCCACGCAGCGCCGCTGACGGCGAGCGCGATGGCGGTGTCGAGCGCGACGAGCACGCGACCAGTGTGGCGCGTCCCGCTACGGTGTCGCCGTGCCCGGGGCGCTCGTCGCGATCGCCGCATTCGTCCTCATGGAGCCCGTCACGTACGCGGCGCACCGCTGGTTGATGCACGGCCCCGCCGAGCGCCTGCACCGCAGCCACCACGCGCACGTCGCGCGCGGCGTGGTGCCGCGCGTGGAGGCCAACGACGCGTTCCCCGTCGCCTTCGCCGGCGTCGTCGTCGCGCTGCTCGCCGTCGGCTACGGCGTCGCGGGATTCGGAGTGCTCGTGCCCGCGTGCGTCGGCGTCACGGCGTACGGGGCGGCCTACGTGCTGGTGCACGACGTCGCGATCCACCGCCGATGGATCCCGGCGCGTCGCCGCGCGTCGTCGCCGCGCGCATGGTCACGCCTCGCCGACGCACACCTGCGCCACCACCGCGGCGGAGGCGAGCCGTACGGGATGCTCTGGTGGCGTCTCGGTCCGCACGCGGGCCCTCAGGCCAGCGGGTCGCGCCCGTCCCACGCGCCGGTCGAGCCGTAGGGCTCGAAGCGCGCGAACATCTCCTCGCCGTACCACCGCTCGCGCCGCGTGCGCGCCACGACGGCGGCGTGACGCGCCGAGTCGGCGAACGCGCGCATCGCCGCCATCGACTCCCACAGGCTGAAGGTCCCGAGCCGCGCCACGGGCGCCTCTCCGATCGCGACGACCGCGAGCAGCCCCGGCGCGGCCGACAGCTCGTCGTCCACGGGTCCGCCCGCCCGCGCGAAGCGACGCCATGCCGCCGCGCGTACGTCGGCCCGCGTCACCATCGCGATGCGGCCCGCGTCGCTGCCTCGCGCGAGTCGCCCCGGCACGTCGACGCCGCGCCATGCACCGTGACCGCCCGCGCCGCGCAGGCGCACGCTCCAGTGCTCCGTCGCGTCGCGCCATCGCGCCGCGACGCGGTGCCCGGCGAGGAACTCTTCGAGATCCCCCTCGTCGCGCCAGAGGAGAAACGCGGCGGTGCGCGCGGGCGTCGCCCCGCGCCGGGTCGACGATCCGCGGCCCGTGCCGAGCAGGCGGACGAGCTCCAGGCCGGGCACGCGCGCGAGCGCCCGTCGATCGCGGCCCAGGTGGGCCCAGGCCGCGCCGGTGCCGCGCCATGTCGTGAGGTGGAACGAGGCGATCGCGGCCACGACGGACCATGCTGGCAGACGTGAGCGGCGGCGCGTCCACGGTGGTCGTGTCGCTCGTCGTCGCGTACCTGCTCGGTGCGATCCCGGTGGCCAACCTCGTGGCCGCGCGACGCGGCATCGACCTGCGCGACGTCGGCGATCGCAACCCCGGCTACTGGAATGCGCGCGCCGTGCTCGGCGAGCGGCCGGCCCTCCTGGTGCTCGCGGGCGACGCCGCCAAGGGCGCGCTCGCCGTCGCCGCCGCGCGCGGACTCGGACTCGAGTGGTGGGCGTGGTACGCGGCGTGTCTCGCCGCGATGATCGGGCACGCCGCGCCGGTCTTCGCCGGCTTCCGCGGCGGGCGCTCCGTGCTCACCTGGATCGGCGGCACGATCGTCGCGTCGCCCACGGCGGCCGCGGTGGCCGTCGCGTGGTGTCTCCTCTACTGGGCCGCGACGCGCCGCCTCGCCGTCGCGGTGCGCCTCGGCGTGGTGGCATTCCCGATCTGCCAGCTGGTCGCCGAGGGCGCCGCCCGCACCGCGGCGAGCGGCGTCCTCATGACGGCGATCGGCCTGCGCTTCGCAGCCGCGTGGTGGGTCACCCGTCGACGTATTCGCGACCACGCCAGCGATGGCGCCGCCGCGCGACGTCCGTGACGAGCGCCGCGAGCGCGAGCGGGTCCGCGAGGGGCGAGCACCAGTAGGCCGGACCGCGGCGCACGTACGAGTGCCGCGTGCCGACCAGCAGACCGAGCCGCATCGCGATCAGCGCCGCGTCGATCTCTTCGGCGCGCCACGCCGCGAGCGCGACGAG
>CAXRBC010000018.1:0-6014 GCA_964228515.1 Ilumatobacteraceae bacterium | reverse complement strand
GAGGGACTGCTGCAGGGCCTGATCGGCGGCGTCGTCGCGTGCGGCGGACTCTGGGTGCTCAACTCCGCGTGGTCCTCGGGCGTCGCGGGCTTCAAGCCCGGCACGGGCATCAGCTCGCTCGTCGTCCCCGACGGCTATCTCAACTCGACGATGCTCATCGTGCTCGCCATCGGCGCCGCCGCGGGCGCCGTGGGCTCGGCGATCGCCGCCTCGCGCTTCCTCGACGTCTGACCCCGGCGTGAGCGCGGACGCGGGCCCCACGCTCTTCGCGCGCGTCGGCGGCCAGGCCTTCTTCGACCGCCTCGTCGACGCGTTCTACGACGGCGTGCGCGCGGACCCGGTGCTGCTGGCGCTGTACCCGGAGCCCGCCGACCTCGCGGCCGCGCGCCGCAGGCTCGCACTGTTCCTCGGTCAGTACTGGGGCGGGCCGACGTCGTACTCCGACGAGCGCGGCCACCCGCGCCTGCGCATGCGCCACGCGCCGTACCCGATCGACGAGCACATGCGCGATCGATGGCTCGGGCACATGCGCAGGGCGATGGACGCCTGCGTCGCCGACGCCGCGGTGCGCGCGGAGCTCGAGGGTTACTTCGCGCCGGCGGCCGACCACCTGCGCAACGCGTAGCAGACCACGGCGCTCGCCGCCGCGACGTTGAGCGAGTCGACGCCCGGCGCCATCTCGATGCGCACGCGGTCGGTGCACGCCGCGAGCAGGTCCTCGCCGAGCCCGTCGCGCTCCGAGCCGAAGGCCACGAGCACCGGCGAGTCGCCCGGGTCGATCGCCGACAGGGGCGTCGCGTCGGCCGCCGGGGTGCACGCCACCGTGCGGACCCCCCGCTCGCGCATCGCGAGCAGCAGCTCGCGCGCGTCCGCCACGCGCGCGTGGGGCACGCGCAGCGCATTGCCCATCGACACGCGCAGGGCGCGGCGGGCGAGGGGGTCGGCGCTGCGTGGGTCGAGGAAGATCGCGTCCCAGCCCATGGCCGCGGCGTTGCGGGCGATCGAGCCGACGTTGACGGGGTTGTCGACATTGTCGACCAACACGCCGCGCACGCAGGAGCGCGCGAGCGGCCCGGGGTCGAGCGGCGCCGGTCGACGGAAGAGGGCGATCACCTCGAGCGGCACCCCCACGCCGGTGACGCGGCGGCGCAGCTCCTCGGTCGTGAGGTACGTGTAGGGCTCGTGGCCGCGCGCGAAGCCGGCGAGGCGGCGCGCGCCCTTCTCCCCGACGAGGATCGTCACCGGTTCGCAGCCGGCCTCCATCGCGCGCTGGGTGACGAGGTCGCCCTCGGCGATGAAGAGCGGGCCCCCGTCGTGCCGTCGCTCCGGTCCGTCGAGCCGCCGCTCCCGCCAGCGAAAGGGCTCGAGGCGCGGGTCGTCGAGCTCGGTGATCGCTAGAAGTGCCAGGGGTACTTCGACCAGTCGGGGTCGCGCTTCTCGAGGAAGGCGTCGCGGCCCTCGCGCGCCTCGTCGGTCATGTAGGCGAGCCGCGTCGCCTCGCCGGCGAAGACCTGCTGGCCGACGAGCCCGTCGTCGATCGCGTTGAAGGCGTACTTGAGCATCCGCTGCGCCGTCGGGCTCTTGGCGTTGATCTCGGCGGCCCACTCGAGGGCGACCTTCTCGAGGTCCGCGTGGGGGACGACCGCGTTGACCATCCCCATGCGGTGGGCCTCCTCGGCCGAGTACTCGCGTCCGAGGAAGAAGATCTCGCGTGCCCGCTTCTGGCCCACCTGGCGGGCGAGGTACGCGGAGCCGAAGCCGCCGTCGAAGCTGGCGACGTCCGCGTCGGTCTGCTTGAAGCGCGCGTGCTCGCGGCTCGCGATCGTGAGGTCGCACACGACGTGCAGGCTGTGGCCGCCCCCGACTGCCCAGCCGGGCACCACGCACACGACGACCTTGGGCATCGTGCGGATGAGGCGCTGCACCTCGAGGATGTGGAGGCGCCCGGTCGCCGCGCCGCCGTCGTCGTAGCGGTACCCGTCGGCTCCGCGGATGCGCTGATCGCCGCCGCTGCAGAAGGCCCACCCGCCGTCCTTGGGCGACGGGCCGTTGCCCGTGAGCAGCACGCAGCCGACGTCGGTGCTCCGGCGCGCGTGCTCGAGCGCGGCGTGCAGCTCGTCGACGGTGCGTGGGCGGAATGCGTTGCGCACCTCGGGACGGTGGAACGCGATGCGCACGGTGCCCTGCGACCGCGCGCGGTGGTACGTGATGTCGGTGAACGAGTGGCCCTCGACGGGCGCCCACTCGCGCTCGTCGAAGAGCGGGGAGATCGTCACCCCTCCATTGTGGCGGCGCGGGGCGCGTATTCGGGCCGCGCAGCGAGGAATCGCTCGGCCCATCGCGCGCTCTCGCCGTCCGACTGCCGCTTGGTCTGCGGCGGCGGCACCGAGTCGAGCGTCACGCCCGCCGCCGCGACGACGCGCCGCACGGCCGCGTCGGGCTCGCGCGTGAGCTCCTCGTACGACACCCGCACCGGCGACGCGCCGATCGCGGCGAAGTGCGCGTCCCACGACGCGTTGGCCTCGCGGATCGTGGTGATCGCGCGCTCGATGGCGGTCTCGTCGTAGCGGGTCCCCGCGGTCGCCGTCATGTTGCTGTTCCACTGGTTGGACTGCTCGGCGCGCACCAGCGAGATCGCCTGGCGCACCTCGTCCTCGCGCACGATCCGCACCCACCGCACGGGCACGCCCCACATGCCCGCGTCCAGGCCGCGCCGCAGCATGTGTTCGTCGTACTGGTTCCAGTGCATCTTGATGCCGAAGACGCCGTTCGGCGTGGTCGCCACCCGCGCCGCCGTGCGGAGGTACTCGGCCCACGACGCGCGGGAGAAGTAGTCGACGTTGCGCCAGGCCGCCCGCCCCGTCAGCCGCCGCGCCGCGCCGATCGCGGCGCCGCGCGCCGACAGCCTGGGCACCCCGTGGCGCTCGCGGAACGTCGTGAAGTTGTGGGTGTGGATGTTGAGATACTCCATCGGCGTCCCCGCGGCATGGGTGGCCCGCAGGATGGAGCACAGGAGCGTGGAGCCCGTCCGGTGCACCGAGGCGATGGCGAGCACCTGGCGCGTCTCGTGGGGCGCCGCGCCGTCCGCACTCATGCACGATCATTCTGGCAGTCGTCGTCCCGTCGGCTCGTCCGTGTCGCACGAGTACCGTTTCCCCGATGACCGACATGCTCACCAAGGACGAGTGGGTGCGCCGCGCGAGCGCGCCCGTCACCCGCACGCGGCTCTGGATCGACGGCAACTTCGTCGACGCGGCCTCGGGCAAGACCTTCGAGTGCGTCAACCCGCGCGACGGCGCCGCGTTCGCCCGCGTCGCCGAGGGAGACGCCGCCGACGTGGACCGCGCGGTGGCGTCGGCGCGCCGCTCGTTCGAGTCCGGCGCGTGGCGGGAGGCCGCCCCCGCGCACCGCAAGGCCGTGATGTTGCGCTGGGCGCAGCTCATCCGCGAGCACGCACACGAGCTCGCGCTGCTCGAGACCCTCAACGTGGGCAAGCCCATCTCCGACTCGGTCAAGGTCGACGTGGAGTACGCGGCGACCAACGTGCAGTGGTACGCGGAGACGATCGACAAGATGTACGGCGAGGTGGCGCCGGTGCCCCGCGACTCGCTCGCCATCGTCGAGCGCGAGCCGCTCGGCGTCGTCGGCGCGGTGGTCCCGTGGAACTACCCGCTGATCATCTCGTCGTGGAAGGTCGGGGCGGCGCTCGCCGCGGGCAACTCCGTGGTACTCAAGCCCGCCGAGCAGTCCCCGCTCTCGGCGCTGCTGTTCGCCGAGCTCGCCGGCCGCGCGGGCCTGCCCGACGGTTGCTTCAACGTGGTGACGGGCTTCGGCCCCACCGCGGGCGCGGCGCTCGGTCGTCACATGGACGTGGACAAGCTCGCCTTCACCGGCTCGACGGAGGTCGGCAAGTACTTCCTCCGCTACGCGGCCGAGAGCAACGGCAAGCCCGTCTCGCTCGAGCTGGGCGGCAAGACGCCCCACGTCGTGTTGCGCGACTGCCCCGACCTCGACGCGGCCGCGTCGGCGATCGCGTGGGGCGTGTTCTACAACTCGGGTCAGACCTGCCACGCAGGCACGCGCCTCGTGGTCGACCGCGCCGTCGAGGACGACCTGCTCGAGCGCATCTCGGGCGTCGCGGCGGGCCTCCAGCCCGGCGATCCGCTCGAGCCGACCACCACGATGGGCACGATCGTCGACCGCGTGCAGCTCGAGCGCGTGCTCGGCTACATCGAGGCGGGTCGTTCCGAGGGCGCCGAGATCCACATCGGCGGGCGCCAGGCACACCCGGTGCAGGGGGGCTGCTACGTCGAGCCCACGGTCTTCCGCAAGGTCCGCCCGGGCATGCGCATCGAGCGCGAGGAGATCTTCGGCCCCGTGCTCTCGTCGGTCGCCGTCGACGACGTCGACGCGGCGGGGCGGGGCGCCAACGACACGCCCGACGGCCTCGGCGCCGCGGTGTGGACGCGGGACCTCTCGCGGGCGCACACGGTCGCCCGCGCGCTGCGGGCGGGCACGGTGTGGGTCAACACGTTCGACCGCAGCTCGATCGTCACGCCCTTCGGCGGCTTCAAGCAGTCGGGCACCGGCCGCGATCGCTCGATGCACTCCATCGAGGGCTACACCAACCTCAAGACCACCTGGATCCAGCTCTAGACGCCGGCGCCCGCCGGGGGAGGACATCGCCATGACCGCTCGCCGCGTGGGGTTCGTCGGACTCGGCCACCTCGGCTACTACCTCGCCTCGAGCCTCGTGCGCGCCGGCCACGAGGTCACGGTGCACGACCTCGACCGGGCTGCGGCGCGCGATCTGCTCGAGCGCGGTGCCCGCTGGGGCGACTCGCCGCGCGCGGTCGCGGCGGCGTCCGACTCCGTCTTCACCTGCCTCCCGTCGCCCCGCGTCATCGACGTCGTGGCCACGGGCAAGGACGGCATCTTCGCGGGCTTCGCCGGCCGCTCGACGCCGGGCACCTGGATCGACATGAGCACCAACGACCAGTCCGAGACGCTCCGCCTCGGCAAGATCGCGGCCGACCTGGGCATCCAGACGCTCGAGTCGCCGGTCACCGGCGGCGTGCACAAGGCGGCGGAGGGCGACATCACGGTGCTCGTCGGCGGTGACCCCGCGATCGTCGAGGCGCACCGCCCGCTCCTCGAGGCGATGGGCAATCCGGTGCTCCACATCGGGCCGCTCGGCAGCGCGGCGGTCATCAAGGTGATCACCAACATGCTCGCCTTCATCCACCTCGTCGCCGCGGGCGAGGCGCTCATGCTCGCCAAGCGCGGCGGCCTCGACCTTCGCGTGGCGTTCGAGGCCATCAAGAACTCGAGCGGCAACAGCTTCGTGCACGAGACGGAGAGCCAGGTCATCCTCAACGGCAGCTACGACATCGGCTTCACCATGGACCTCGCGCTCAAGGACCTGGGTTTCGCGATGGAGTTCGGCCGCAAGTTCGAGGTGCCCCTCGACCTCGCGGCGCTCACGCACCAGACGTTCGTGCGAGCGCGGGCGCAGTACGGCGGCGAGGCGTGGTCGTCCGCCGTCGTGCGGCTCCTCGAGGACGCGCTCTCGACCGACCTGCGCGCACCCGGCTTCCCCGCACGGCTCCAGTAACTAGCCTGACCGACGTGGCGACGGGCACCCGCGAGGCGGAGCGCCCCGCCGCGTCCGCGTCGCCGTCGCCCGACGAGCGCGGCGCGCGCGTCGCGCTCGCCGCGGCCGTCCGCTGGGCGGCCCGGCTCGGTCTCCACGAGGGAGTCGCCAACCACTTCAGCTCCGCGGTCGACGCGGACGGCGGACGGTTCCTCATCAACCCGAGGGGTGCGCACTTCTCCGAGATCACCGCGAGCTCGCTCGTCCTCGTCGATGCCGCGAGGCGCGACGAGGACCCCTTTGTCCACGGCGTCGACCCGACGGCGTGGGTCCTCCACTCGCACGTCCACGCCCGCGTCCCCCGCGCGCGCTGCATCGTGCACACGCACATGCCCCACGCCACCGCGCTGGCGTGCCTCGA
>CAXRBC010000017.1:0-14285 GCA_964228515.1 Ilumatobacteraceae bacterium | reverse complement strand
AGAACAGGCCGGCATCCGGATCGGAGCCCCGGATGCTCTTGATGAGCGCGGCGACGACGTCGTAGTGGTCGTCGCGCCCGTAGCGCATGGCGCTCACGCCGAGCGCCGCGTCGACGTGCGTGCCGTCGACGCGCGCCGGCCGTGCGAGGGCGCACGCGACCTCGAGCGTCGTGAGCGCCTGACGCGCGTCGCCGCCGCAACGATCGGCGATCGCATCGAGCGCGCCCTCCTCCGCCTCCGCCGACTCGGCGGCGAGGGCGCGGGACAGCAGCTCGCGCACGTCGCCGCGCGCGAGCGGCTCGAGGCGAAACAGCGTGGACCGCGAGCGCAGCGGCGCATTGACCTCGAAATACGGGTTCTCCGTCGTGGCCCCGATGAGCGTGACGACCCCCGACTCGACGGACGGGAGCAGCGCGTCCTGCTGCGACGTGGAGAATCGATGGATCTCGTCGACGAACACGATCGTCCCGCGGTCGTGCTGGCCCAGGCGGTCCTGGGCGGCCTCGATGACCGCGCGGACGTCCTTCACCCCCGCCGTCACCGCGGACAGCCGCTCGAAGTGACGACTCGTGGATCGCGCGATGACCTCCGCCAGCGTCGTCTTGCCCGTGCCGGGAGGGCCCCACAGGATGATCGACGAGATGCGGTCCGCCTCGATGAGTCGGCGCAGCGGGGCGCCCGGCGCGACGAGGTGACGCTGCCCCACCACCTCGTCGAGCGACCGCGGCCGCATGCGCGCCGCGAGCGGCGCCTGCGCGCGGAGCCGCTCGGCGACGGCGGCGGTGAAGAGGTCGTCCGCCACGCGGCGGCTACGCCGTCGGCGGCGGGAGGAGCCGGATGCCGAGCTCTGCGAGCTGCGCGTCGCCCACCGGCGTCGGCGCATCGGTCATCGGGTCGGTGCCGGATTGCGTCTTGGGGAACGCGATGACCTCGCGGATGTTGTCCTCGCCCGCGAGGATCGCGACGAGGCGGTCGATCCCGAACGCGAACCCCCCGTGCGGAGGGGCGCCGTAGCGGAACGGGTGGAGGAAGAAGCCGAAGCGGCGGTCGGCCTCCTCGTCCGAGATGCCGAGGTGGCGGAAGACGCGGCGCTGCAGCTCGGGCTCGTGGATCCGGATCGAGCCCGACCCGAGCTCCCAGCCGTTGAGCACGAGGTCGTAGGCGAGCGCGCGCACGCCGAGCGGATCGGTCTCGAGGCGCTCGAGGTCGTCCGGGTGCGGGTGGCAGAAGGGGTGGTGCCCGGGCTGCGGGCGGCCGGTCGCCGCGTTGACCCCGACGAAGAGGGGGAACTCCGTGACCCACACGTACGCGTACGGACCCTCGTGCACGGGCGGTCGCGCGAGATCGTTGCGCAACTGACCCAGCACGGTGCACGCGGTCGACCACTCGTCGGCCACGAGCAGCAGCAGGTCGCCCGCGACCGCGCCGGTGGCCGCGACGAGCGCGGCTCGCTCGGCGTCCGCGAGGAACTTGGCGACCGGACTCTCCAGCGCGCCGCCCTCGCCGACCTTGAGCCACACCAGGCCCTTGGCCCCGAGCTGCTTGGCCCGGTCGGTGAGGCGGTCGAGGGCCGCGCGACCCGCGGCGGCCTGCTCGGGGTGCGTCGCCGCGGGGACGCGCATCGCCCTGATGGTCGCGGCGGACGCGAAGGCCTTGAACGCCGTGCCGGCGAACGTCGCCGTGACGTCGACGAGCTCGAGCCCGAAGCGCAGGTCGGGCTTGTCGGTGCCGTACCGATCCATCGCCTCGCGCCACGTCATGCGCGTGATCGGCGGCGGGTCCTCCCCCGTCGCCGCCCGGGCGGCGGCGACGACGGCGTGCGAGATCGCGGCGAGCACGTCCTCGACGCCGACGAACGACATCTCCGCGTCGAGCTGGGTGAACTCGTACTGTCGGTCGGCGCGCAGGTCCTCGTCGCGCAGGCACTTGGCGATCTGGAAGTAGCGGTCGAGACCCGCCACCATCAGCAACTGCTTCCAGAGCTGGGGCGACTGCGGGAGGGCGTAGAACGCGCCGTGCTCCTTGCGCGACGGCACGAGGAACTCGCGGGCCCCCTCCGGCGTGCTCGGCATCAGGAGCGGCGTCTCGACCTCCACGAAGTGCTGCTCCGTCATGGCGGCGCGGATCGCGGCGTTGACCCGCGCGCGGACCCGGAGGTTGCGCTGCATGCGCTCGCGTCGCACGTCGAGGTAGCGATACTTGAGCCGCACGTTCTCGTCCACCTCGTCGGCGCGCGCGTCGATGGGGAACGGCGGGGGCTCCGCGGCGTTGAGCACCTCGAGGGCGCACTCGGAGAGCTCGATCTCGCCCGTCGCCAGCTGCGCGTTGATCGTGCCCTCGGGGCGGCGGGACACCGTGCCCGTCACGCGCACGACCCACTCGGAGCGCGCGTCCACCGCGCCGTCGACGACGCACTGCACCACGCCGCTGTGGTCGCGCAGGTCGAGGAAGGCGAGGTGTTCGCCGTGCTCGCGCCTGCGGGAGACCCAGCCGCAGAGCGTGACGCGGGCGCCCACGTCGGCGGCCCGTAGGTCGCCGCAGCGGTGGGTGCGCAGCGAGGTGGCGGACCCCACGCCCCCGCCCGTCGGCCCGGTCACGACGGGGTCGCGTCGCCCGCGCGCACGGAGGCGATCGCGGCGGCCACGACCTCGTCGGCGCGCAGCACCCGCTGCGCTCCGCCCCGCAGGGGGCGCAGGATCGCGGTACCCCCGGCAGCCTCGTCGGCGCCCACGATGATCGCCACCGTCGCGCCCGAGCGGTCCGCCAACTTCATCTGGGCCTTCATGCTCCGCGCATCGTACGCGCGGTCCGCGCGCACGCCGCCTGCGCGGAGCGCATGGCACAGGCGATGCGCGTGCGAGCCGTCGACCGCGTCGACGACGAACACGTCGACCGCGGCGGCGGGCGCACCGACGGTGCCCTCCGCGTCGCAGGCGAGCAGCGTGCGGTCCACCCCGAGCGCGAATCCGATCCCCGAGGTGGGCGGGCCGCCCAGCGCCTCGACGAGCCCGTCGTAGCGGCCCCCGCCCCCGATCGCCGTGTGGGCCGCCTCGAGCGCGGTGCTGACGAACTCGAAGGTCGTGCGACGGTAGTAGTCGAGACCGCGGACCAAGCGGTCGTCGAGCTCGTAGGGGACGCCGAGGTCGTCGAGGGCACGACGCACTGCGTCGAAGTGCGCACGGGCCTCCTCGCCGAGGTGGTCGCGCACGCGGGGGGCGTCGGCGAGCACCTCCGCGTCGCCCTCGCGCTTGGAGTCGAGCACCCGCAGCGGGTTGCGCGCCAGCGTCGCGCGGGTCTCGGGCGTGAGTCGATCGGCGCGCTGCTCGCAGTGGGCGCGCAGCGCCTCGGTGTAGCGCTCGCGGTCGCCCGCGTCACCCAGCGAGTTGATCGCCAGGCGCACGCGTCGCATGCCGAGGGCCTCGTAGAAGCGCCAGGCGAGGGCCACCACCTCCGCGTCGAGGTGCGGGTCCGCCACGCCGATCGCCTCCACGCCGACCTGGTCGAACTGCCGGTAGCGGCCCTGCTGGGGCTTCTCGTAGCGGAAGTTGGGTCCCGCGTACCAGACCTTCCAGGGCGGCGTCGGTCGGTGCTCGACGAAGGCGCGGCAGATGCTCGCGGTCTGCTCGGGCCGCAGGGCCACGTGTCGCCCGCCCTTGTCGTGGAAGTCGTACATCTCCTTGGTCACGACCTCGGTCGCCTCGCCGAGGCGCATGAAGACGCCGAGATCCTCGAACATCGGGGGGATGACGAGGCCGTACCCCGCCGCCTCGACGACCCCGGCGAAGACGTCCTGGAGCGCGCGCCACCGCGCCGACTCGGGGGGCAGGATGTCGCGCGTGCCCGGCGAGGTCCGGAACTCGGGCACGGGGGAAGGCTAGACGCTGCTCGTCGCCACCTGGAGGACACGGTGCGCGTCGTACACGCCCTCGATGCGCTTGATCACCCGAAGCACCGATCGCAGGTGCGACGGATCCGCCATCTCGAACTCGAATCGCATGCGCGCGACGCGATCGGTACCGGTCTGGGTGCTGCACGCGACGATGTTGACGTGCTGGTCCGACAGCGCGTTGGCCACGTCTCGCAGCAGCCGCGAGCGGTCGAGCGCCACGACCTCGACCGCCACCACGAAGACCGCGTCCGCCCGCTCGTCCGACCACTCCACCTCCACCATGCGCGCCCCGCCACCGCTCGGCACGGCGAGTGCGCAGTCGGCGCGGTGCACGGTCACGGTGCGGGCGCCCGACGCGACGCCGACGATCTCGTCGCCGGGCACGGGCGTGCAGCACCGGGCGAGCGTCGCGCCCGCCCCCCGCAGTCCCTCGATCGTCACGGGGGGTCGGGTCGGACCGCTGGCCGGCGGGGGCTCCGCCATCGCGCCGTCGCCCGACTCGCGCGCGGCCTCCACGATGCGGACCGCGACGGATGCGGCGTCGACCGTCCCCTCGCCGATCGCGCCGAAGAACGTGTCGGCCGACGCGTAGTTCATGCGCTGGGCCTCCCGCACCACGATGTCGGTGCGCAGCACCGCCTCGGCCTCGAGACCCGCCTCGCCGATGCGCTCCACGAGCTCCTCGCGGCCCGCCTCCACGAGGTCGTCGCGACGCTCGCGCGCGAGCCACTGGCGGACCTTGCTGCGCGCCTTCGGCGACACGACGAACTCGAGCCACTCCTCCGACGGCTCGCCCTCCCCCGAGGGCGCGAGCAGGATCTCGCAGGTGTCGCCCGACTGGAGGCGCGCCGAGAGCGGCACGAGCCTGCCGTTGACGCGGGCGCCGACGCACCCGTGGCCGACGTCGGTGTGCACCTCGTAGGCGAAGTCCACCGGGGTCCCGCGCGGCGGCAGCGTGATGACGCGGCCCTTGGGCGTGAAGACGAACAACTCGTCCTGCTCGAGGTCGCGCTTGAGCGTCTCCATGAACTGTCGCGGATCCGAGACGTCGCCCTGCCAGGCCATGATGCGGTTGAGCCAGTCGATGTCCCCGCGCCCGTCGCCGTCCTTGTACGACCAGTGCGCGGCGACGCCCCACTCGGCCCGCCGGTGCATGTCGCCCGTGCGGATCTGCACCTCGATCGCCTTGCCGTCGGGACCCACGACGGTGGTGTGGAGCGACTGGTAGAAGTTGAACTTCGGCATCGCGATGTCGTCCTTGAAGCGACCGACCACGGGCTTCCAGTGCGAGTGGAGGATGCCCAGCGCGGAGTAGCAGTCCGCCTCGGTGTCGACGACGATGCGGATGGCCATGAGGTCGAAGATGTCCTCGAACTCGCGGTTCTTCTCCATCATCTTCTCGTAGATGCTCCAGAGGTGCTTGCCGCGCGCGGTGATCTCGCCCTCGATCCCCGCATCGTCGAGCCAGCGCTGCACCTGGGCCAGCGCCTTGGCGAGGTAGACGTTGCGCTGCGGCGCGCGCACGTACACGAGGTGGTCGAGCTCGGCGTACCGCTTCGGATAGAGCGCCGCGAAGGCGAGGTCCTCGAGGTGCTGCTTGATCTCCTGCATGCCCAGGCGGTGCGCGAGCGGCGCGTAGATGTCGAGCGTCTCCTGGGCGATCCGCCGCTGCGACTCGAGGGGCCGAGCCGCGACCGTGCGCATGTTGTGCAAGCGGTCGGCGAGCTTGATCACCAGCACGCGCAGGTCGCGCGCCATGGCGACGAGCATCTTGCGCATCGTGGCCGCCTGCTGCTCCTCGCGGGAGTCGAAGCGGATGCGTTCGAGCTTGGTCACGCCATCGACGATGCCCGCCACCTCCCCGCCGAAGTTGGCCTCCACGTCGGCCAGCGTGATCTCCGTGTCCTCGACGGCGTCGTGCAGCAGGGCGGCCGCGATCGACACGTCGTCCAGGCCGAGCTCGGCCACGATGCGCGCCACCGCGATCGGGTGGTTGATGTAGAGCTCGCCGCTGGTGCGGTGCTGGGTGGCGTGCCCCCTGCGGGCCGCCTCGTAGGCCGCCTGGATCAGGCCGCTCGACCCGCGGGGGTGTCGCGCCCGGTAGACGGCCAGCAGCGGCGCGAGCTCCTCGGTGACGGTCTCCTGGTGCCTGCGCCATGGCAGCACCCGACTCGCGGTCGCCATGGACAGAGCCTACGAGTGGGTGCGGCGCTTCCTCTTGCGGGGCCGCGGCGCGTGCGTGATCTGCGTCGCGACCGAGCCGGCCGAATCGCTGCGGTCCGCGCCGCCGAGCATGAGCGCGGCCATCGCCTCGCCGGTGGCGATCTCGCCCGCGAGTCCGCGGTAGCGGGGCTCGCCGCGCTTGAGCATCTCCAGGATCGGCACGGCCACGAAGATCGACGAGTACGTGCCGGCCACCATGCCGACGAGCAGCGCGACGGCGAACTCCGCGAGCGAGGTCGCCCCCATGATCCACGACCCGACCACCAGCAGCGCGATGACCGGCAGTGCCGACGACAGCGTCGTGTTGAGCGAGCGCGCGAGCACCTCGTTGGTCGAGACGTTGGCGACGTTGGCGAACGACTGGCGCGAGGTCGAGAACCGCTGCGCGTTCTCCTTGACGCGGTCGAACACGACGACGGTGTCGTAGAGGGAGTAGCCGAGGATGGTGAGGAACGCCACCACGGTCGCGGGCGTCACCTCGAAGCCGAAGATCGCGTAGACGCCCACGCTCAGCACCACGTCGTGGACCATCGTGAGGAGCGCCGTCAACGCCATCTTCCACTCGAGGCGCCACGCCATGTAGATGGACACGAGGACGAAGAAGACGAGCAGGGCACGGATCGCCTTCTCGGTGATGCTGCGCCCCCAGGAACTGCTGACGGCCGAGACGCTCACGTCCTGCACGTCCACCCCGGCCCGCTCGGCGAGGGCCTCGCGCACGGCGATGCGCACGTCGTCCGGCTGGTCGCCGACCTGCACCCGCAGGGAGGGCGTCTGCGCCCCCTGCAGGGTCTGGATCTTGGCGTTGGACGTCTCGAGACCGCGCTCCGCGAGCACCGCCCGGGCGCCGTCGGCGTCGAGGTCGCCGCCCGGGACCTCCCACGCCACGCCGCCGCGGAAGTCGATGCCGAGCTCGAGGCCGCGCACCCCGAGGGCGACCGCGCCTGCGGCGATGAGCGCGATCGAGAAGCCGAAGCCGACCCAGCGGCGGCCGATGACGTCGAGCGTGGTCTCGCCGCGATAGAGCCGCGACAGCGGATTGCGCGCGCGGCTCACGCCGGCACCGCCGTGCGCACGCCGAGCACCTTGCGTCCCGCGAGCCCGCGCGTCCGCGCGAGCAGGAGCACCGTGCTGCGGGTGAACGTCCAGGTCACCACGAGGTCGGTGAGGGCCGAGACGCCGAGGAAGAACGCGAAGCCGCGCACCGAGCCCACCGTGAGCCACCAGAGGACGATCGCCCCGAGGAAGCTCACGGTGTCGGCGGCGACGACCGTGCGCCACGCGGAGGTGAAGCTGCGGGGCGCCGAGTTGCGCAGGGTGCGACCCACCCGCAGCTCCTCCTTGATCCGCTCGAAGAACACGATGTACGAATCGACGGAGATGCCGATGGACACGACGATCCCCGCGATGCCCGAGAGCGAGAGCGCCAGGCCGTTGGTGCGGGAGAGCAGCGACACGAGGCTCCAGAGCAACGCCACCGAGACGGCGAGGCCCGCGACGATCACGACCGCCATGAGCCGGTAGTAGAGGAAGAGCAGGACGAGCACCAGCGCGATACCCGCCGCGCCCGACAGCAGCGCGGCGCGCAGCGAGTCGGACCCCAGGGTGGCCGAGACCGTCTGGGCCTGCGAGACGCCGAACTTCACGGGCACGGCGCCGAACTCGAGGATCTTGGCGAGGTCGGCGGCCTCCTCCTGCGTGAAGTCGCCGGTGATCTGCACGTTGCCGCCGGTGAACGTCGGCTCCTGCACCGTCGGCGCCGAGATCACGACACCGTCCAGCACCATGGCGATCTGGCCCGTCGGGCAGGCCTGGTCGCGGCCGTAGCAGAGGGCCGCGAGTGCGTTCCACGGGTCCTCACCCTCGGCACCCGGGCGCAGCGAGACGACGACGCTCCACGCGCCCGACTGCACGTCGGGGCTCGCGTCGCTCTCGAAGACGCTGCCGCTCGCGCGCGAGGGGCCGACGACGTACGCGACGCCGGTCTCGTCGAGCAGGAGCGCGCTCTTCGTGGGGTCGCCCCCGTCGTCCAGTTCCGCGGTCGCGTCAGACGGCGCGACGCCCGCCGCGAGCACGGGGCGCAGCAGCAGTTCGCCCGTGCGACCCACGAGGTCGAGGGCGCGCTGCTGGTCCTTGACGCCCGGGAGATTGACCACCACGGTGTCGCCCTGGCGGATGATCTCCGGCTCCGCCACCCCGATCGAGTCGACGCGCGCGCGGATGACCTCGACGGCCACGTCGAGCGCGGCGGCGTCGTACTCGCCCTCGGGCTGGAGGGTGACGGAGGCGCCCCCCTGCAGGTCGAGCCCCAGTGCCGGGGAGTTGCCCGCGGCGAGATTGGCCGCGAGCGCGCCGCCCGCGAGGACGACGATCCCGACGAGGGTGGCGAGGAGGCCCCTCTTACTCAGACTTCGGACCCAGCTTCCGCGCCACGTTGCCCTTGGCGACGCGGATCTCGATCCCCTTGCCGGAGCCCGGGACGGGCGCGACGTCGAGCCAGAGCCAGTCGTCCTCGATGCCCGAGACGAACCCGATGATGCCCGAGTTCAGCACGATCTCGTCGCCGACGGCGATGGCCGACTGCAGGGCGGTGGTCTCCTTCTGGCGCTTGCGCTGCGGGCGCAGGAGCAGGAAGTACATGACGGCGAAGATGAGGACGAGCGGCAGCAGGCCGAGCAGGCCCCCTCCCGACGACGTCGTCGTCTCCTCGGCGGCGAGCAGGGCGATCGTGGCGGACATGGCGCACGAGCCTACCCGTCCGCGCCTATGCCTCCCCGCCCCAGACGGCGAGCACCTCGGCGCGCAGCGCGGGGAACGTCCCGTCGACGATCGCGGCGCGCATGCGCGCCATGAGCGCGATCGTCCACGCGAGGTTGTGGTACGAGACGAGGCGCGAGGCGGTCGGCTCCCCCACGGCGAGCAGGTGGCGCAGCCAGCCCCGCGAGTGGCGCGCGCAGACGACGCAGCCGCACGACGCGTCGATGGGCGCGTCGCTGCGCGCGTGCTCCGCACGCGAGAGGTTGAGCCTCCCGGTCGAGGTGAGCGCGGTGCCGTGCCGTCCGAGCCGCGTCTGCATCACGCAGTCGAACTGGTCGACCCCGAGGTGCACGGCCTCCACCAGCGACGCGGGGTCGCCCACGCCCATGAGGTAGCGCGGACGGTCCGCGGGCAGGTGCGCCAACGCGGCGGCCAGCGCCGGCAGCATCTCGGCGCGCGTCTCGCCGACCGACAGGCCGCCGATGCCGTACCCGTCGAACCCCATCGCCGCGATCGTGCGGGCCGACTCGGCGCGCAACTCCTCGTCGACGCCGCCCTGCACGATGCCAAAGAGGCTCTGGTCGTCGCGCCGGTGCGCGGCACGGGCCCGGGCCGCCCAGGCGTGCGTGCGGGCCGCGGCGGCCGCCACGACCTCGCGCGGGGCCGGCAGCGCGGGGCACTCGTCGAGGGCCATCTGCACGTCCGCTCCCAGCGCCTCCTGCGTCGCGACCGCGGACTCGGGCGTGAGCCGGTGGGTGCCGCCGTCGTAGACGGAGCGGAAGGTGACGCCGTCGTCGTCCACGTCGGGGCCGAGGGAGAAGACCTGGTACCCGCCGGAGTCGGTGAGCGTCAGACCGTCCCACCCCGAGAACCGCCCGAGGCCGCCGAGCGCGGCGACCGTGTCGGCGCCGGGGCGCAGCATGAGGTGGTACGTGTTGCCCAGCACGATCCGCGCGCCGATGGCGCGGTAGTCGTCGGCGGAGAGGTACTTGACCGCCGAGCGCGTGCCCACCGGCATGAAGCAGGGCGTCTCGTAGTCGCCCCGCGCCGTCGTCGCCACGCCCGCGCGCGCGGTACCGCATCGCGCGACCTCCCGCAGGACGACCGGATGCACGCGCCTACCGTACGTGCCGGTCGAGCAGCATCGCGTCGCCGAAGGAGAGCATGCGGTACCCGGAGGCGATCGCGTGCGCGTACAGCGCGCGCCACCGCGGGCCGACGAAGGCGTCGACGAGCATCAGGAGGGTCGTGCGCGGCAGGTGGAAGTTGGTGAGCAGGCGGTCGACCACCTCGAACTCGAATCCCCGATGGATGAACAGCCGCGTCCGCCCCTCCGTCTCGCCCCGCGCCGCGCTCTCGAGCGCCCGCACGGCCGTCGTGCCGACCGCCAGCACGCGGCCCCCCGCCGCGCGGCACGCGCGGCACGCGTCGAGCGTCGCCGCCGGCACGCGGTACGACTCGGTGTGCATCGCGTGGCGGCGGGGATCGTCGGCCGTGACGGGCTGGAAGGTGTCGAGCCCCACGGTCAGCTCGACGCGCACGATCCCCACGCCCCGCCGCTCGAGCGCCGCGAGCAGCTCGGCCGTGAAGTGCAGGCCGGCGGTGGGCGCCGCGGCCGAGTGGCCCTCGCGCGCGTACACGGTCTGATACCGCTCGCGTCGTGCGAGCGCCGTCGTGATGTACGGCGGGAGCGGCGTCTCGCCGAGCCGCTCGAGGAGGTCGTCCACGCGCCCGCCTGCACGCGGCAGCAGGGTCACCTCGAAGGTGTCGCCCGCCGCGGTGCGCGGGCCCATCGCGACGGCCGCGGCGCCGTCGGGGGCCACGAGCTCCTCGCCCTCGCGGAGCTTGCCCCCGGGTCGCACCAACGCCTCCCAGCGCAGCCGCCCCGCGTCGCGCGGCTCGAGCAGCAGCACCTCCACGGCGCCTCCCGTGCGCCGTGCGAGGCGCAGGCGTGCGGGCATCACGCGCGTGTCGTTGACCACCACCACGTCGCCGGGCGAGACGAGCGACGGCAGGTCTCGCACGTGGGCGTCGGTGGGGGGCGAGACCGCCGGGTCGCCGCGGTCGACGAGCAGCCGCGCCGCGTCGCGCGGCTCGACGGGGGTCTGCGCGATGCGCTCGGGGGGCAGCGCGTAGTCGAAGTCGTCGAGCCGCACGGGGGCCCGCTCAGCGCGGGGCGGGGGCGTCGTCCGGCGGCGTCAGGCCCTGGTGCTGCCATGCGCCGCGCGTGGCCACGCGCCCGCGGGGCGTCCGCGCGAGCAGCCCGCGCTGGATGAGGAACGGCTCGACGACGTCCTCGACCGTCTCGGGTTGCTCCCCCACCGCGATCGCGAGCGTCGTGAGGCCCACGGGCCCGCCGTCGAACTGACGGCAGAGCGCCGCGAGGGTGGCGCGGTCGAGCTTGTCGAGCCCCAGATCGTCGACGCCGAACGTCTCGAGCGCGAGGCGCGCGCCCGCCGTGTCGACGCGACCGTCGCCGCGGACCTCCGCGTGGTCGCGCACGCGTCGCAGCAGGCGGTTGGCGATGCGGGGCGTGCCGCGCGAGCGCCGTGCGATCTCGGCGGCGCCGCCGTCGTCGACCGGGACCCCGAGGATGCCGGCGCTGCGCGAGACGATGGCGCGCAGGTCGCCCTCGTCGTAGAAGTCCAGCCGCGCGACGAGCCCGAACCTGTCGCGCAGCGGACCGGTGATCATGCCCGTGCGGGTCGTCGCACCGATCAGCGTGAAGCGCGGGAGCGAGAGGCGGATCGACGAGGCCGACGGCCCCTTGCCCACGACGAGGTCGATGCGGAAGTCCTCCATCGCGGGGTAGAGGATCTCTTCGACGGGCCGCGCCAGGCGGTGGATCTCGTCGATGAAGAGCACGTCGCGGTCGCCGAGCTTGGTCAGGATCGCGGCGAGGTCCCCGGCCCGGTCGAGCGCCGGACCGGACGTCACGTGGAACTCGGCGCCCATCTCCCTCGCGACGATGGCCGCGAGCGTCGTCTTGCCGAGGCCGGGCGGCCCCGCGAGGAGGAGGTGGTCGGCCGCGTCACCGCGCCTGAGGGCCGCCTCGAGCACGATGCCGAGGTGCTCCTTGAGCTCCCGCTGGCCGACGAACTCCGCGAGGCTCCGGGGCCGCACGCCCGCGTCCTCGCGCACCTCGGCGTCGCCGGCGACCGCCGGGTCGACCCACTCCTCGCGCACGGCGCTCAGCCCCTGCGTGCGGCCAGCACGCCCAGCGCGTCGCGCAGCAGCCGCTCGGGGTCGGCCGCGCCGTCCGCCGGCGGCCGCAGCTCCCGCAGCGCGTCGCGGATCTCCTCGGGCGCATAGCCGAGTCCCGCGAGCGCACCGCGCACGTCGGCCACCGGCGAGCCGGCCTCCCCGCCGTCGCCGCCCGACGACGAGGCCGAGGCGAATCGATCCCGCAGCTCCACGACGAGTCGCTCGGCCGTCTTGCGACCCACGCCGGGCACGGCGACGAGCGCTGCGAGGTCGCCGGCGGCGACCGCGGCGGCGAGCGCGGCCGGCGCGAGGTGACCGAGGATGCCCATCGCCATGGTGGGGCCGATGCCGTGCGTGGCGATCAGGAGCTCGAAGGCACGGCGCTCCTCGCGGTCGAGGAAGCCGTAGAGCGTCTCGCCGTCGTCGCGCACGTGGTGGTGCACGTGGAGGAACACGGGCGTGGTCGGCTCCATCTCGGCGAGCGCGCGCGGCGTCACCTGCACGAGGTATCCGACGCCGCCGACCTCGACGAGCGCGGCGTCGTCGCCGACGCGCTCGAGCACCGTGCCGCGCAACGATCCGATCATGCGGCGCGACCCGGGATCGTGGCGAGGTGGCAGAGCGCGAGCGCGGCCGCGTCTGCCGCGTCGGCGGGGCGGGGGGTCGCGCGCAGGCCGAGGCGCTGGCGCACCATGCGCTGCACCTGCGCCTTGTCCGCCGCGCCGTAGCCCGCGACCGCGAGCTTGACCGCGTTGGGCGTGTACTCCGCGACGTCGATGCCCCGCCGCGCCGCCGCGGCGAGCGCGAGCCCGCTGGCCTGCGCCACGCTCATCGCGGTCCGCGCGTTGGCCTGGAAGAACACTCGCTCCACCGCGACGGCGGTGGGACGGTGCTCGTCGAGCAGCGCCTCGAACTCGGCCGCGAGCTCGGCGAGGCGGGTCGCGAGCGGCGACGACTTGTCGGTGCGGATCACGCCGAGGGTCAGCAGCTTGGGGCGCTGCGCGCCCCGGGGCGCCACCACGGCGAAGCCGCACCGCGTCAGCCCCGGGTCGATGCCGAGCACCCGGGGGGCGAACATATGTACGATCCTAGCGATCGCCCCCGCGCGCGCCGGCGATGGCCTCGACGAGTTCGTCGACGGGTCGGTACGTGACGCCGGCGAGCGCGCGGTGCGCGTACGCGATGCGGCCCGCGGGGTCGACCACGAACACGCTGCGCCGGGGCATGCCGAGCAGTCCGATCGTGCCGTACTCGCGTGCCACGCGCTTGTCCACGTCGGCGAGCAACGGGAATCCGAAGCCGTGACGGCCGGCGAATCGCTCGTGGCTCTCGACGTCCTGCGCGGAGATGGCGAGCACGTCGGCGTCGAGCGCGCGGAACTGCGCGAGCTCGTCGTTGTACGCGCAGAGCTGCCGCGTGCACACGGGGGTGCCGTCGCCCGGGTAGAAGACGAGCACCACCACGCGACCGCGGTGGTCCGACAGCCGGTGGTCGCGGCCGCCCGTGCCGGGCAGCACGAAGTCGGGTGCCGCGTCGCCGACGCCGGGGCCGCTCACGCGCCGACCGCCGCCACGAGGTCGTCGGGGATGTCGAAGTTGGCGAAGACGTCCTGCACGTCGTCGTGCTCCTCGAGCTCGTCCATGATGCGCAGCACGGCCTTTGCCTCCGCCGCGCCGGTGACGGGCACGACCGACGACGACACCATGGTGGCGCTGGCGGACGCGACCGCGATGCCGGCCGCCTCGAGCGCCGCCTTGAGCCCCCAGACGTCGGAGGCGCCACAGGTGACCTGCCAGAGGTCGCCCTGACGCGCGATGTCCTCGACCCCGTGCTCGAGGCCCACGGTCATGAGATCGTCCTCCGCGACGTCTCCCGGCACCAGCACGACGCCCTTGCGGGCGAACTGCCACGCGACCGATCCGGGGGCCGCCATGCTGCCCCCCTGCTTGGTGAAGATCGCGCGGACCTCGGAGGCCGTGCGGTTGCGATTGTCCGTGAGGATCTCGATCAACATCGCGACGCCACCCGGCGCATACGCCTCGTAGGTGACCGCCTCGTAGTGCCCGCCGTCGGCCTCGCCGGTGCCGCGCTTGACGGCGCGGTCGATCGCGTCGTTGGTCATCTGCGCCGCCTTGGCCTTGGCGACGACGGCGCGCAGGCTCGCGTTGTGGTCCGGATCGCCGCCGCCCTCCCGCGCCGCGACCTCGAGCTG
>CAXRBC010000016.1:0-5637 GCA_964228515.1 Ilumatobacteraceae bacterium | reverse complement strand
GAGTGATGTCGGCGTGCGCGGCGGGGTGGGTCACCCTCCGCGCATGCTCACCACCCGCGCGGCGGCCGCGCTCCTCGACGGACTCGCAGCGGGCGCGCCGCTCACCTCCCTCCTCACCCCGCTCGGCTTCCCCGCGGCGCGGCGCCTCGACCGGACGGCCCGCGCTCGACTCGGGGTGGACGACACCCTCGCGTCGCTCGCGCTCGCCACGCACGGGTCCCGTCGCGCACTCCTCGTGGAGGCGACGGCGGGCCCGCCGCTGCACGAACGGCTCGCCCCGCTCGCGCGCGGACTCGCGCGGCGGCATGCGGCCTGGGAGTGGCTCGTCGTCGTCCGGCACGAGGGCACGCGCGAGTGGGCGATCGCCGCACCCGACGCGGAGGGGCGCGGCCCCGTCCCAGCGCTGGTGGTGTCGCTCGACGCGGTGCGCCCGTCGGATGCGGAGACGCTGACGGCGCTCGCCGCGGCGTCCTCGGGCGGCGACGCGCTCACGCACCATCGCTGGCGCGAATGCCTCGGACGCGACGCGCTGACGGCCCGCTTCTACCGCGACCTCGAGGGGATCGTCACGCGCCTCGGTGACAACGCCGTCGGGCGGGCGGACGCCGAGACGCGGCGCGTCGCCGCGTTGCTGACGACGTCGCGACTCCTCTTCCTCGCCTTCCTCGAGGCGAAGGGCTGGCTCGATCACGACCGGGCGTTCCTCCGTCGCCACGTGCACCGCGTGGGGCGCGACCTGCATCGCCGGCGGCTCGACCCGCTGATGTTCGGGACGCTGAACACGCCGACGGCGCGCCGCGCGGCCGCGGCCCGCGCCTTCGGGACGGTGCCCTTCCTGAACGGTGGGCTCTTCGCCCGGAGCCCCCTCGAGGGGCCGAGCGGCGCGTTGCGGCTCCCCGACGACGCGATCGCGGCCTTCGTCTGCGACCTCCTCCCCCGCTATCGCCTCACCGCGCGCGAGCAGTCGACGACGCTGAGCGAGGCCGCGGTCGATCCCGAGATGCTCGGCCGCGCGTTCGAGTCGCTGATGGGGCGCGCGCGACGACGCGCACACGGCGCCTTCTACACGCCCCCGGCGATCCTCACGCGCGTCGCGGAGCGTGGGCTCGGCGCGCTCGACGACGATCCGCTCGTCTTCCCGCGCATCCTCGATCCCGCCTGCGGCTCGGGGGCGTTCCTGGTGCACGCGCTCGACTGGCTCACCCGCCGTCGCGCGAAGGCGGGGGACGCGCGACCGCTCGCGACGATCCGCCGCGAGGTACTCGGTCGCTCGCTCTTCGGCGTCGACCGGGACCCGATCGCCGTCTGGCTCTGCCAGCTGCGCCTCTGGCTCGCGCTGGTCGTCGACGACGAGCGCACCGATCTCGCCGCGCTCCCGCCGCTTCCCAACCTCGACCGCAACGTGCGGCAGGGGGACGCGCTCGCGGGCACGGCGTTCGAGGCGGCGTGCCCCGGTGACGGCGACCCGGCGTGGCGACCGCGCGGTGGCGCGCTGTCCGGGCTGCGCCTCCGATACACCCGTGCCTCGGGCGCGCGGAAGCGGACGCTCGCGCGGCTGCTCGACCGTGCGGAGCGGCAGGCGGCGATCATGTCGGCCCAGGCGCGTCTCGACGCGGCGACGCACGCGCGACGCGAACGGCTGCTCGCGGCCCGCGGCCCCGACCTCTTCCGGCGCCGACATGGCGTCGACGCGGCGGGGCGCGCGGCGCTCGCCGCCCTGCGCGCGACGGTGCGAGCGGCGCGTGGAGAGGTGCGCACGCTCCGGGCCGGCGGGGCGACGCCGTTCGCCTTCCCGACGCATTTCCCGGAGGCGGCGCAGGTCGGGGGGTTCGACCTCGTGGTGGGGAATCCGCCCTGGGTCCGGCCGCACGCGCTCCCGCCGCGGGAACGCGAGGCGCTGCGCGCGCGCTTCGAGACGGCCCGCGCGGCGGCGTGGGAGCCTGGGGCCGCAGCGGCGGGGGCGGGACGCGGCTTCGCGTCGCAGGTGGACCTCGCGGGGCTCTTCGTCGAGCGCAGCGTGCGGCTCGTGCGGCCCGGGGGCCATGTGGCGTTGCTCCTCCCGGCGAAGCTCTGGCGCTCCCTCGCCGGGGGCGGCGTGCGGGCGTTCCTCGCGCGCGAGGCGCCGCCGATCGCCCTCGACGTCTGGGAGGACGACGCCGGCGGCTTCGACGCGGCGGTCTATCCCGCCGCACTCCTCGCGCGCCGGACCACGATGCCGCCGACGCGGCTCACCTGCACGACCCGCGAGGGGCCACGGGAGCGCACGTGGACGGTGCCGCGCTCCGCCCTCCCCCTCGACGCGAGCGCCGGTGCCCCGTGGCTCACACTCCCCCCCGAGGTGCGTGCCGCCTTCGAACGACTGCGCACGGCCGGCCTCCCGCTAGCCGCGTCCCCGCTCGGCCGACCGACGCTCGGCGTGAAGACCGGATGCAATGCGGCGTTCGTGGTCCTGCCCGGCGCGCTCGCGGCGCCCGAGCTGGTGACGGTGCGGAGCGGCGAGGCGCACGGCGCGGTCGAACGCGCGCTTCTGCGACCCGTCCTGCGCGGCGAGACGATGCGCCCATGGGGCGCGGAGGGCGCCGCGGACGCCCCGACGCAGCGCGAGGCGATCCTCTGGACGCACGACGGGACGGGCCAGCCGTGCGCGGCGCTCCCGACGCGGGCACGCCGCTGGCTCGAGCGCTGGCGCACGCCGCTCGAGCGTCGCAGCGACCGGGCACGCCTCTGGTGGGCGCTCTTCCGCACCGAGGCGGCGGCCACCGATCGCGCGCGGGTGGTCTGGGCCGACATCGGGCGTACCCCGCGCGCCCGCGTCCTCGCCGCGGGCGATCCGCACGTGCCGCTCAACAGCTGCTACGTCGTACGCACGTCCGACGAGACGGATGCGCACGCGCTGGCCGCGCTGCTGAACGCCCCGGTGATGGTGGGATGGCTCGCCTGCCTCGCGGAGCCGGCGCGCGGTGGCTATCACCGCTTCTTAGGCTGGACCTGCGCCCTGCTGCCGCTCCCCCGCGACTGGGCGCGCGCCCGGACGTTGCTCGCGCCGATCGGCCGAGCGGGCGCGGCGGGACGCGCGATCGATGCGACGAGCCATGATGCGATCGTCGCGGACGCCTTCGGCGTCCCACTCGCGGCGCTCGCCCCGCTCCGCCCCGCCGGATGACGACGCTGGGCGACGTCACCCTGCGCCCCGACCAGATCGCGACGGTGGCCCGGATCCACGCCGCATGTCGGAGCGTCGGCGGTGCGTTGCTCGCCGATCCGCCGGGAACGGGGAAGACCGTCGTCGCGCTCGCGGTCGCGGCGAGCCATCCGAGCGTGGTGGTCTGCGCGCCCGCCGCCGTCCGCGCGCACTGGGCGGCGCACGCCGCCCGGATGCACGTGCCGCTCCGCTTCGTGAGCCTCGAGGCCCTGAGCCGCGGCGCCGCGTGTCCAGCGGCGGCCCTGCTGATCGTCGACGAGGCGCACCGCGTGCGCACGCCGCGGACGCGTCGCCACCGCACCCTCGCGAGCGCCTGCGTCGGCCGGACGGTGCTGCTCCTCTCCGCGACGCCCGTGGTGAATCGGCTCGCCGACCGCACCGCGCTCCTCGGCCTCTTCCTCGGACCCCAGGCGGCGCGACTCACGCCCGCGGCGCTCGGCGCCTGTGTGATCCGCGGCGTGGGCGACGCCGCGCGACCCGCGGTCCGCCGCGGCGGGGCGCTCGGGCGCGCGACCGCGGTGCCGGGACTCGCCGCGGCGCTGCGGGCGCTCCCGCCGCCCCTCCCCCTCACGGACGGCGCGACGGCGCACGCCCTCGTCATCAGCACGCTCGCGATGGCGTGGCAGTCGAGTCTCGCCGCGCTCGACGCGGCGTTGCGCCGGCGCCTGCAACGGGGCGAGGCGATCCGCGATTGCCTCGCGGGCGGGCGACGCCCGACACCCACGGCGCTACGCGCCTGGGTCCTCGACGGCAGCGCGACGCAACTCGCGCTCCCGGGGCTCGTCGCGTCGTCCGAGGACAAGGCGACGCCTCCGGCCGCCTGGTGCGTCGCCGCGCACGGCGTCGTCGCGCGTCATCTCGACGCGGTTCGCGCGCTGCGCGACCGCATCACCCCGTGGATCGATCAGGAGGTATCCACCCGAGCCGCGGCGCTGCGGCGGCGTCTCGCGGCCGATCCGCATGACCGCGGCGTCGTCTTCGCCCAGCATCGCGCGACGATCGAGGCGCTGTACGCGGCACTCCGCACCGAACCGGGGGTGGTCTGCCTCACCGGCGCACGCGTGCGAGCCGCCGCCGGCCGATGGACGCGGGCCGACGTGATGGCGGCGTTCCGTCGCGACGCGGGTCCCTGGCGGGTCGATGATGTCCGCGGGATCCGTCTCCTCCTCGCGACGGACGTCCTCTCGGAGGGGATCGAACTTCCGGCGGCCCGGTGGCTCGTCCATGCGGACTTCCCATGGACGCCCGCGCGCCTCGAGCAACGACTGGGGCGGATCCGACGCGCGGGGACGGCGGGGACGGTCCGGAGCGATCGGTTCGCGGCGCCGACGGCGTGCACCCGGTTGGTGCGCATCGTGGATCGTCTCGCCACGAAGGCCCGGACGCGCCGGGATGCGGTCGCCGACGCGACGGACGCCAGCGTCGTGCGCGCACGCCTCCTCGCGCTGACCGACGCCACGGCGCGAGCTGCCGCAGGGAGCGGTCGATCGCTCCGCGGGATCGCGCTCGCACGGACGGCGCAGGGCGAGCGCCTCGTCGGCGTTCGACTCGGGACCGATGGGACGTGGCGTGCGACGGAGGATCCGGGCCGACTGCGGCGATGGCTCCCCGCGGGGCATCCCCTCGCCACACCGCTGGAGGGGCGGGCGGGTGACTCCCTCCCCGATGCGACGAGGCTCCGGGCGGATGACGCCTGCGTCCGCGAGGTCCGGCGCAGGCTCGTCCGATCTCTCGCGGGCGCCGCCTGGCGGACGGCGGCGGTCGGCGCGGACGGGGCGCCACCGGACCTCGTCCGGCTCCGAAGGCGCCTCGACCGGATCCTGTCCCGGAGCTCCGCCCTCGCACGACCGCAGCTGGCGGCTCGGCACGCGCGCTGGATCGCCGCAGCGGGTGGGCGGCTCGAGTCGGGGCGAGCGGCACGGCTGCGCGCGGCGCTCCGCGTGGATGACGACGCGGGGTTCCTGACCGCGCTCACGGCGGCCCTCGCCGATGCGGCCACGACGCCGACCGACGCCCCGCGGCTCCTCGCCACCCTCGTGATCCTCCCCGACGGCGCGAACGCCCGTGCCGACATCCCGGGGCCGGTGTCCCCCGACGAGCCCGACGAGGGCGACGCGGCGCGCCGGCGAAACCCACCGGCGACCGCCGACGTATGACGAGGGAACCGCTCGCCCCACCGTCCTCGCCGGAGTTCCGATGCGCCGTCCCCTGCCCCTCGTCCTCGCCCTCGCGGCGGCCCTCACCGCGAGCCCGCTGCTCGGTCAGGCGACCTGGCGCTGGAGCGGCACCCTCGCCGCGGGCCGCGCCGTCCACATCCACAACGTGAACGGGCGGGTCGAGGTGGAGCCCGGGTCCGGGACGACCGTCGAGGTCGTCGCCGAGAAGCGGTGGCGGCGCGGGAACCCCGACGACGTGCGCATCGAGACGCGGCAGGC
>CAXRBC010000015.1:0-6008 GCA_964228515.1 Ilumatobacteraceae bacterium | reverse complement strand
GTCGTCGGAGAGCGTGAGCGAGAAGTCGGCCATGGCGCGAACCTATCCGAGCCACCCCGCGAGCGACGAGAGGAGCCCGTCGGCGATCTGCATGTCGTCGACCAGGGGACGGTCCTCCAGCGCGCGCGGCAACGGATCGCATGCCTCGAGGAGTGCGGCGATCGCCGGGCCGGGCTCGGCGACCGGCGCGTGTCGCGCGGCCCGCACCGCGGTGACGAGCTCGGCGCACGCCACGACGCGCGCGGCGGCCGCCGCGTCGGCGCGCGCGGCGCAGGACTGGGTCGTCCACGGCGCGTGGTCCTCGACCCCGATCGACATGGTGATCGACTGGTGCGTCAGCGGATCCGCGCGGTGCACGACGGTCGCGAGCGCGGATGCCGCGGCGTACTCGAGCACCATCACGCCCGAGCTGCCCGCCGGCCCGTGCGCGAGGAAGCGCCCTTGCCCGGTCGTCTCGGGATCGTTGAGGCTCGTCGTGCGCGCGAACGACGAGTGCGCCCACTGCGCGAGCGCGAGGCGCGCACGATCGAGCGCCAGCGCGAGGCCCGTGAGGTGGAAGGCGCCGTGGTGCCACACGGCGCCGCCTGCGTATCGGGGGTTCTCCACCGCGCGCGAGATGCTCGCGCCGAGCTCGTCGCGCAGCGCGGTGGTGGCGTCGAGCAGCGGGCCGTGGATGTACGGGATGCTCCGCCAGGACAGCGAGTCCTGTGTGCGGGCGTGCTCGTAGCGGGCGTCCGCCAGCGCCTCGCGCAGCGCGCGGCCGACGGCCTCGATACCCGGCGTCGGACGCAGGCCGACCGCCACCTCGGAGATGTGCTGGCGGTTCGCGCGCACCGCGAAGGCACCGATCGCCTCGATCGCGGCCGCTGCGCGCGCCACCTCGTCGAGCGCCCGCCACGCGAGCGCACCCGCGGCGAGCGTCGGGGCGCTCGAGCTCATGAACGCGAGGGCGTCGTCCGCGGTGACACGCACGCCGTAGCCCGCGACCGCGCCGTCGCGCCACGGCATCTCGCCGAGCAGGCACAGCGCGAGTTCGGCGAGCACCGTGAGGTCGCCCGTGCCGACCGCGCCGTGCTCGCGGTACGCGGGGCTGCGCCCGTCGTTGATCGCGCGCACGAGCGCCGAGACGATCGCCGGGTCGATACCGGACCCCGGCTGCGAGAGCTGGTGCGCGCGCACGAGCATCGTGGCGCGCGCAACCTCGGCCCCGAGATCGCGGCCCGCGCCCGCGGCGTGCGAGCGCACGAGGCGCAGGCCGTGGGCGCCGTCGTCGTCCTCTGCGGCGCGGTCGCGGTTGGCGCCCACGCCCGTGGTGCGGCCGTACGCGGCGTACGTACGCGCGGCGTGTCGGGCCTGGTCGCGCGTGGCGGCGAGCGCGGGCTCCACGGTCGCCGCGAGCTCGACGCGCGCCGGCGACCCGAGCCATGCGAGCAGTACCGGGACGGAGAGGTCGGGCCCGCCGAGGCGCAGCACGCTCTCGGTCATCGGCGGCGCAGGGTCGTGCCGGCCTTCGTCGTCTCGACGAGCCAGCCTGCCGCCTGCAGCTCGGCGCGGATCGCGTCGGCGCGGGCGAAGTCGCGCGCGGCGCGCGCGGCGTCGAGCTCGGCGGCGCGCGCGCGGGCGTCGGCGGGCACGTCGCCACCACCGCGCAGCTCGAGGCCCACGGCCGCACACGCGGCACGTGCGGCGGCGGCGAGCGCCCCGGCGGTGGCGCGGTCGCCCGCGTCGAGCGCCGCGTTGGCGCGGCGCACGGCGTCGAACACGACCGCCATGGCGTTGGGCGTGTCGAGGTCGTCGTCCATCCGCGCGCGGAACTCCGCGATCGCGGCGGCGTCGGGCTCGCCGCCGAGGTCCGCCGTGCGTGCGGCGAACGCGTCGAGCCCGCCGAGCGAGGTGGCGGCGGCCTCGAGGTTGTCCGCGCCGACGCGCACGGGCGAGCGGTAGTGGGTCTGGAGCAGCAGCATGCGGTAGGCGCGCGGGTCGTAGCGGTCGAGCAGGTCCAGCAGGTTGGTCACGTTGCCGAGGCTCTTCGACATCTTCTCGCCCTCGGCGTCGACGACGAACCCGTTGTGCATCCAGTGGCGGGCGAAGCGCCGACCCAACGCGACGGCCTGGGCCCGCTCGTTCTCGTGGTGGGGGAAACGCAGGTCGGCGCCGCCGCAGTGCAGGTCGAAGCCCTCGCCGAGCAGTGCGAGGCTCATGACCACGCACTCGCTGTGCCAGCCCGGGCGCCCCGCGCCCCACGGGGCGGGCCAGGAGGGCTCGCCGGGCTTGGACAACTTCCACAGCGCGAAGTCGGCCGGGTGGCGCTTCGCGCCCGCGCCGAGCACCTCCCGCTCGCCGCCGCCCTCGACCATGTCCTCGAGGCGCTGGTGCGCGAGCGCGCCGTAGTCGGGCACCCGAGAGACGTCGAGGTACACGCCGTCGGCCGTGGCGTACGCGGCACCCGAGCGCTCGAGCTCGCCGATCATCTCGATCATCTCGTCCACGTACTGCGTCGCGTGCGGCACCTCGGTCGGCCGCCCCACCCCGAGGCGCCCCATCGCGTCGAACCAGACGGCCTCGCAACGCCCCGTGATCTCCTCCCAGGGACGGCCCTCGCGCTCGGCCCGCTCGATGATCTTGTCGTCGATGTCGGTGATGTTGGACACGAGTCGCACGCGCACCCCGGTGGACTCGAGATAGCGGCGCATGATGTCGTACACGAGCGTCGCGCGCCCGTGCCCGAGGTGCGGCGGGCCGTACACCGTGGGGCCGCAGAGGTAGACGCCGAGCAGACCGGGCTCGCGCATCTCGAGCGGCTTCGTCTCGCGCGTGAGCGTGTCGTAGAGGCGCAGCACGCGACAAGCCTACGAGTGGCGTCCGATGCGCGGCCCGATCGTTTCGCGCGACGCGGGTACCGTGGTGCCGCGATGACGACGGTGCCCGACAAGCCGACGCTCGACGGCATCGAGGCGCGGCACTCGGAGCGCTGGGAGCGCGAGCGCACCTACGCGTGGGACCGCACGGCGTCGCGCGAGCGCACCTTCGCCGTCGACACGCCGCCGCCGACGGTGAGCGGCTCGCTGCACATGGGCCACGTGTTCTCCTACACCCACACCGACGCGATCGCCCGCCACTGGCGCATGCGCGGCAAGTCCGTCTTCTACCCCATGGGCTGGGACGACAACGGCCTGCCCACCGAGCGACGCGTGCAGAACTATTACGGCGTCTCGTGCGACCCGTCGCTGCCGTACGTCGCGGGGTTCGCGCCGCCCTTCCGCGGCGATCCTCCCAAGGACCACCGCGCGGTGCCGATCTCGCGGCCCAACTTCCTCGAGCTGTGCGACGAGCTCACGGCGGAGGACGAGAAGGCGTTCGAGAGCCTCTTCCGCCGCCTCGGCCTCTCGGTGGATTGGTCGCTGCTCTACACGACGATCTCGCCGCACGCGCGGCGCACGTCGCAGCGTGCATTCCTCGCCAACCTCGCGCGAGGCGAGGCCTACAGCCAGGAGGCCCCGACGCTGTGGGACGTGGACTTCGGCACCGCGGTGGCGCAGGCCGAGATCGAGGACCGCGAGCGCCCCGGCGCATACCACTCCGTCGCCTTCCACCGCGCGGGCGGCGGGCCGGACGTGGTGATCGAGACGACGCGGCCCGAGCTGATCCCCGCCTGCGTCGCGTTGGTCGCGCACCCCGACGACGAGCGCTACCGCCCGCTCTTCGGCACGCGGGTGCGCACCCCGCTCTTCGACGTGGAGGTGCCCGTCGTCGCCCACGCGCTCGCGCAGCCCGACAAGGGCTCGGGGATCGCCATGTGCTGCACGTTCGGCGACCTCACCGACGTCACGTGGTGGCGCGAGCTGCGCCTCGAGCTGCGCGCGATCATCGGTCGCAACGGCCGCATCGTGGCGGACGCGCCGCACGGCGTCGCGGGCGCCGACCCGCTCGCGCGCTGGGCGCGCCTCGCCGGCCGCAGCGTCACGCAGGCCCGGACCGAGGTCGTGACGATGCTGCGGGAGACGGGCGAGCTGCTGGGCGAGCCGCGCGCGATCACGCACCCCGTGAAGTTCTACGAGAAGGGCGACCGTCCGCTCGAGATCGTGACCAGCCGCCAGTGGTACGTGCGCAACGGCGGCCGCGATGCCGCGCTGCGCGACGCGCTGGTGGCGCGCGGCTCGCAGATGGCGTGGCACCCCGACCACATGGTGCACCGCTACGTCAACTGGGTGGAGGGCCTCAACGGCGACTGGCTCATCAGCCGCCAGCGCTACTTCGGCGTGCCGATCCCGCTCTGGTACCGCCTCGACGCCGAGGGTCGCCCCGACCACGAGGCGCCGATCGTGCCCGACCACGCGAGCCTCCCGATCGACCCGAGCACCGACGTGCCGCCGGGATTCGACGCGGCATCGCGCGGACGTCCGGGCGGATTCGTCGGCGATCCCGACGTGATGGACACGTGGGCGACGTCGTCGCTCACGCCGCAGATCGCGGGCCGCTGGGCCGACGACCCCGAGGCGTTCGCGCGGATCTTCCCCATGGACCTGCGGCCCCAGGGCCACGACATCATCCGCACGTGGCTGTTCGCGACGATGGTGCGCTCGCACTTCGAGTTCGGCCGCGCGCCGTGGGCCAACGCGGCGCTGTCGGGATGGATCCTCGACCCGGACCGCAAGAAGATGTCCAAGTCCAAGGGCAACGTCGTGACACCCGTCGAGCTCTTCGACACCTACGGCAGCGACGCGGTGCGCTACTGGGCGGCGAGCGCGCGCCCCGGCGTCGACACGGCCTTCAGCGAGGACCAGATGAAGGTCGGCCGCAAGCTCGCGACGAAGCTCCTGAACGCGACGAAGTTCGTGCTCGGGCTCGGCACCGCGCCGGGCGCCGGCGCGGCGATGGCCGACGGCGCGATCGACGACCCCATCGACGCGGGCATGCTCGAGGGCCTCGCCGCCGTCGTCGACGAGGCGACCGCGGCGTTCGAGGCGTACGACTACGCGCGGGCGCTCGAGCGGACCGAGTCGTGGTTCTGGTGGTTCTGCGACGCCTACCTCGAGCTGGTGAAGGGCCGCGCGTACGACGACGCGCACCCGGGCGCGGCGTCGGCCCGCGCGGCGCTGCGTCGCGCGCTGGGCTGCGTGCACCGGCTCTTCGCGCCGCTCCTGCCGTTCGTCTCCGAGGAGGTCTGGGGCTGGTGGCGCGAGGGCAGCGTGCACCGCGCGCAGTGGCCCTCGCGCGACGAGGTGCGGGCCGGCGTGCGCGGGGGCGCCGACGCCGCGGCGCTGCTCGGCGCGACCTGCGAGGTGCTCGCCGCGATCCGCCGCACCAAGACGGAGCGCAAGGTCTCGCAGCGCGCCGAGGTGGCGCGCTGCGAGGTGCGCGGACCCGCCGCGCGGGTCGCGATGCTCGCGGGCCACGACGGCGACCTGCGCAACGCGGGCGGCGTGCGGGAGATGGTGTACGCCGGCGACGACGGCGACGACGCGCTGCGGTCGGAGGTCACCCTCGCATGAGCGACGTGCCCGCGGCCGGGACGCCGCACGCCGGGCCCGCGCGGGCGCCGCGGCCCGTCACCCACCGCGTCGTCCTCGTCTTCAACCTCCTGGTGGCCGCGTCGCTGGTGGCCGCCGGCACGGGGCTGTTGTGGGTGTCCGGGCGCATCGCATCGCGCCAGGTCGTGTCGCTCGACGGCGGCATCGTGCGCGCGCCGGGGGACGACGCCGCGCCGTCGGGCTCTGACTGGAACCTCGACACGAGCGGCGTCGGCGCGCGCAACTTCCTCCTCACCGGATCGGACAACGGCGCGTGCACCGAGGCCGACGACCCGACCGCCGGCGGCATCGGCGACCGCACGGCGCTCGGCGAGCGCAGCGACACGATCATGCTCGTGCGGCTCGACCCGCGCGCCGAGCGCGCAGCGATCCTGTCGTTCCCCCGCGACCTGTGGGTCGACATCGCGGGCACGACCAAGAAGAACCGCATCAACTCGGCCTTCGAGCGCACCGACCCCTCGCGGCTGGTGCGCACGA
>CAXRBC010000014.1:0-3606 GCA_964228515.1 Ilumatobacteraceae bacterium | reverse complement strand
CCGAAGCCGGAGTCGAACATGCCGATCGGTCGCGCGGCGCGTGCGTCCATGTCCCTCCGATCGTACGAGGATTACGCTCGCGAGGTGCTGATCGCGACCGCGTGCGCACTCGTCGCCGCGGTGCTGCACGCGACCTGGAACCTCTACGCGAAGCAGAGCGGCGATCGATTCCTCGCGCTGTGGGCGCAGTTCTTCGTCGCCGGGATCGTGAGCGGCACGATTCTCGCCGTCTGGACGCTGGTGGACGGCGCGCCGGACATCGCGTGGTGGTGGTCGCTCGCCAGCGGGACGGGGCACCTGCCGTACGTGATCTGGCTGGCTCGCGCCTACGAACGCGGCGACTTCTCGCTCGCCTATCCGATCATGCGCGGGGGCGGCGCCTCGTCGGCCGCGGTCCTCGGGCTCCTGCTGCTCGGGGACGACCTGTCGGGCACGTCGCTCGGCGGCATCGCGATCGTGATGGTCGGCATGTGGCTCCTCACTCGGGGCCACGTCGGGCGCCATCTCGCGGCCGCGGCCTGGGTGGCGATCAACATCGGCATCTACACGGCCATCGACGCGCACGGCGCGCGCCAATCGCAGCCCATCGCGTACGCCCTCTCGATCTTCGTCACCGGCACGCTCACGACGACGGCGTGGGGACTGGTCACGCGACGCGACCGGCTGCTGCCCTACCTGCGCGCCAGCGGGCGGATCGCGCTGGGCGTGGGCCCGATGTCGATCGTCAGCTACTCGCTCGTGCTGTTCGCCGTCACGCGCGCGCCCGTGGGCTACGTGGCGACGCTGCGGGAGTCGAGCGTGCTCGTCGCGGCGTTCGCCGGGTGGCGGCTGCTCGACGAGGGTGACCACCGGCGGCGCATCGCCGCCGCGTGCGTGATCGTGGGCGGACTCGCCCTGCTGGTCGCGGGGCGCTGAGCCCTAGAAGTAGATGATCTTCTCGGCGGCCGCCTCGGCGGCGTCGAGGTCGTCGGTGTAGGCGCCGGTCGACAGGTACTTCCACCCGCCGTCGCAGACGATGAAGACGATGGTGCCCTCGTCGATCTCCGACGCGACCTTGAGTGCGCCGGCGAGCGAGGCCCCGGACGAGATGCCGGCGAAGATCCCGCACTCGGCGACGAGCCGGCGCGTGCACTCGATCGACTCCCGGGGGCGCACCACGCGCTTGCGATCGAGCACGTCGATGCCGTGCCACTTCTCGAACACCGGCGGGATGTAGCCCTCGTCCAGGTTGCGCAGGCCCTCGACGCGCTCGCCGAGCGGCGGCTCCACGGCCACGATCGTGATCGCGGGGTTGCGCTCCTTGAGGTAGCGGCCGACGCCCATGAGCGTGCCGGACGTGCCGAGCCCGGCGACGAAGTGGGTGACCTCGGGGCAGTCGCGCCAGATCTCGGGGCCGGTCGTCTCGTAGTGGGCGGCGGGGTTGGCCTCGTTCTCGTCCTGGTGGAGGAAGCACCACTCGGGGTGCTCGCGCGCGAGGGCCTCCGCACGTCGCACCGCGCCGTTGCTGCCCTCGGCGCCCGGCGTGGTCACCACGCGCGCGCCGAACACCTCGAGCATCTGGCGCCGCTCGATCGAGACGTTGTCCGGCATGAGGATCGTGACCGGATACCCCTTGAGCCGCGCGATCGCCGCGAGCGCGATGCCGGTGTTGCCCGACGACGGCTCGAGGATGTGCTGGCCCGGGGTGAGCCGTCCCTCCTTCTCCGCCGTCTCGATCATCGACTTGGCGATGCGATCCTTGACGGAGCCGAACGGGTTTTGGCTCTCAAGCTTGGCGATGAGACGCACGCCGGGCTTCGGCGAGAGGACGCTCACGTCGACCATCGGCGTGTCGCCGATCTGGTCGAGCACGCTCGCGAGGGGGGTCACGGGGTCAGGATATCTGACCAGATGGGTCGGATTTCGAGCCGAGCCCCCGGTGGCACGGTGTCGCGCGGGTGCGGTGTCGCGCGGGTGCGGGAGCGCTCGCGGGCGCTCGCGCCCCGCTCAGCGCGCGGGGAGGATCTGCGTCTCGGTGATCGTCTCGCCCACGATGCGGTACGCGCGGGCGTCGGGGATGCCGCGCTTGAGCCCCACGATCACGTAGTGCCACGCCGGGTCCGGCGCGTCGCGCACGTCGGTGGCGCTCGGATACGGCTCGGTGTGCGTGTGGCTGTGCATCACGCCGACGACGGCGAGGCCGCGCGACTCGGCGTCACGCTCGATGCGCAGGTGGTCGCGCGGCTCGACGGTGTAGAGCGTCGGGCTCGCCGCCGCGTTGCCGCACGGGTGGAACTCGCGGACCTCGTCGCCGCCCAGCTCGCCAACGAGCAGACCGCACGCCTCGAGCGGCGCCCCGGCGCGCGCGTGGTCACCCATCTCGCGCAGCGCGGACGCCGGGATGCGTACGACCGCGCGCGGGACGCGCGCGGCATTGCCCGACATCGGCGCAGAGGCTACAGGTACGATCGGGATGCCAATGGCCCGGCACGCCGACTCCGTGCTCGCAAGCAATCGGCGCGCGCGTCATGAGTACGCGATCCTCGACGTGATCGAGGCGGGGATCGTGCTGCACGGCAGCGAGGTGAAGAGCGTGCGCGCGGGCAATGTGCAGATCGCGGAGGCGTGGGCGCACGTGATCCGCGGCGAGATGTGGCTCGAGGGGATGCACGTCGGGGCGTACGAGCACGCGCACGGCGTGGGGGCGCACGAGCCCGTGCATCCCCGCAAGCTGCTGATGCACAAGGCCGAGATCCGGCGGGTGGCCGACCGCGTGGCGACCGAGCGGCTAGCGCTCGTGCCGCTGGCGCTGCGGCTGAAGGGCGGCCGGGTCAAGGTGGAGCTGGGTCTGGCCAAGGGGCGCCAGAAGGCCGACCGGCGTCAGGCGATCAGGGAGAAGGAGACGCGTCTCGAGATGCGGCGGGCGGCGCGGACGCGGGGACGCGAGCGAGAGCGCGGGTAGCGGCGTCGGGCGCGACGGTGCGGGGGCGGGCGTAGACTGCAGGCGTACGTACGTCTTCGGGGCTGACAGGTTTCGACGTCAGTGTCGTTGGACGGGCGTGCGACCCGAGTTGCTCAGACTCGTAAAACGGGGCACCAACACAACTGCCAACAAGCAGTTCGCTCTCGCGGCCTAACAAGGCCTAGAGAGCAACCGTGAGCCGCAAGGTCGCACGGGGCCGATCCACCGCAGCCCGGCAACAGAAGCGGAGGATGACCGCGGGAAAGACCGCTGGCGCCGGGGAAGACCGGTGACGTCCCGGAAAGACGGGACGCGGCCTAGGTAACTAGGCGGTCGACCCGCCGGCGGTGTTGCGACAGCACCGAAGCGGGGATGGTCGTATCACGTGCGTCGAGCGGCTGATGGACGGGGGTTCGATTCCCCCCAGCTCCACCGATGAGGGCTCTTCGGGCTCGCTTACGAATCACGACGGTCGTGGCGGCTGCAGGTATCTACGCCGTCGTGTGCGGCTGGACCGCTCGCGATCTCTGGTTTTGGTGGGACGAGATCAGTCTGCTGCGGGCGCAGCGAGTGCCGCGCTTCGAGTTGCAGGGTTTCCTCGGAGCGTGGCTGCCGGGCGGACGAGTCGTCTTCCAACTACTCCAACAGATCCTTGGCAACTCCTA
>CAXRBC010000013.1:0-4440 GCA_964228515.1 Ilumatobacteraceae bacterium | reverse complement strand
GAGGCGCTCGCCCGCGCGCGTGAGGGCGACGTAGGCGAGGCGCGTCTCCTCGGCGCGCTGCTCCGCCGTGGCGGCCGAGACGTGGGGGAGCAGGCCGACCTCGGCGCCGGCGACGACGACGGAGTCCCACTCGCGGCCCTTGGCGGAGTGGAACGTGAGCACCTCGACGCCCTCGGCGTCGGGCTGGACGTCGGCGGAGGCGCGGAGCCAGGCGGCGAAGGTGCGGCCGTCGCCGAGGCCGGGCTGGTCGAGCGAGAGGAACTCCTGCACGCGCTCCGCCACCCAGCGCTGCGCATCGGATGCCGACGCGAGGAGCGCGTCGGTGGCCCACGCGGAGAGCGCGTGGCGTGAGCCGTGCTGCGAGGCGTCGGCGACGGCGGCGGTGACGTCGCGCGCGGCGCGGGCGGTGCGCACGGGGACGTCGGCGCGGGCGCGGGCGGCGAGGATCGGCTGCGTCTGCGCGTTGGTGCGCACGAGCACCGCGCAGCTGCGCCACGGTGCGGCCTCGCGCGCGGCGACGCGGCGCCAGAGCAGGTCGGCGATGCCGGCGGCCTCGGCGCGCTCGTCGGGGAACCCGCGCAACACGACGGCGGGGCCGGGGTCGCGCGCGCTGCGCACGTCGGGCGGCGCGTCGGGAGCGGCGTGCCCGTCGGTCGACCTGCCGCGTGCCGGGCCGCTGCCGCCGCGGCCCACGTGGCGGGCGGCCGCGACGATCTCGGGGGTGCAGCGGTAGTTGCGCGCGAGGCGGATCACGGTGACGCCGCGGATCGTGTCGGGGAGGCGGTCGAAGAGGCGGCGATCGGCGCCGTTCCACCCGTAGATGGCCTGCATGGGGTCGCCAACGACGAAGACGTCGGAGCGGCCGCCGCGGACGGCGTCGAAGAGGCGGTACTGCAGCGGGTTCATGTCCTGGGCCTCGTCGACGAAGAGGTGGCGAAATCGCCAGCGGGTGGCCTGCGCGAAGTTGGCGTCGGAGGCCATCGCGTCGAGGACGCGCAGGATCAGGTCGTCGAGGTCGACGACGCCGCGGCGCTGCTTGAGCGCCTCGTAGCGGCGGTAGACGTCGGCGACCTCGCCGGGGCGGCCCGGCACCCAGCGGCCCTCGCGCGCGACCGCCGCGACGTACTGACCGGGGGCGATGGCGCGAGTGTGTGCCCAGTCGATCTCCGCGAGCAGGTCGGCGGGGCGCTCGCGCAGCGCGGAACCCTCGGCGGCGAGCTCGACGAGCTGGCGCCGCTGCTGCACGACGACGGGCAGCGGCTGGCGCACGTCGGCGAGGCGCTGGCGGAGGAGCCCGAGGGCGACGGCGTGGAAGGTGCCGACCGTGGCGCGCGCGGCCTCGCGGCCGACGTCGAGCGCGGCGATGCGGCGGCGCATCTCGGCGGCCGCCTCGCGGGTGAAGGTGATGGCGAGGACGCGTTCGGGCTGGGCCGTGCCCTCGGCGATGCGCCAGGCGATGCGGCGCGTGAGGACCCGAGTCTTGCCCGAGCCGGCGCCGGCGTGGACGATCGTGGCCGTCGGCGGACATGTGACGGCCTCGCGCTGGTCCGCGTCGAGACCGCGGAGGAGGTCTTCGGGGGGCACGGGCGGGAGGCTACGAGGTGGATGCGCCGGGGGAGGGGCGCACGCGCCAGCCGTCGAGTCGCGCGTCGGCGTGCGCGAGCACGACGATGCAGCCGCCGAAGCCGCCGCCCATGAGCCGCGCGCCGAGCACGCCGGGCTCTCGCGCGGCGGCGTCGACCGCCGCGTCCATCGCGGGCGTCGAGACCTCGAAGTCGTCCCGCAGCGACGCGTGCGTCGCGAGGAGCAGCGCACCGAGCGCCCGGGCGTCGGCGGCGCGCAGTGCGGCGACGAAGTCGCGCACGCGCGCATTCTCCCGCGTGACGTGACGGGCGCGGCGACGCGCGACGGGGTCGGCGATCGTCTCGGCGGCGGCGGGGTCCGCGAGGCGCAGGGGGCCGATCTCGCGCTCGGCCGCCGCGCACTGCGCGACGCGGTCGGCGTAGGCGCTGCCGGCGAGCGCGCGGCGCACCACGAAGCGCACGACGACCTGGAGGTCGTCGGGGAACGGCACGGGCTCGATCGCGAGCGAGTGGCAGTCCACGAGCAGGGCGTGGCCGGCGATGCCGGCGCAGCTCGCGAGCTGGTCCATGATCCCGCAGGGCACGCCGGTGGCGCGGTGCTCGGCGCGGCGGCAGAGCTGGGCGCGCTCGAGGACCGGCATCGGGTCGGGGTGCATCGCGAGCGATGCGGCGACCTCGAGCGCCGCGCTGGAGGAGAGTCCGGCGCCGATGGGGAGGTCGGTGGTGACGCGGGCCCGGATCGCGGTGGCGCGCGGGCCGAGCTCGGCGGCGACGCCCGCGACGTAGCGGCCCCATGCGGGGCTCGCGGCGGCGGGATCCGTGACGGGGAGCGGGATGCGCGCGGGCGCGGGCTCGTCGGCGCTCGTGAGCTCGACGGTGTCGCCCCCAGGGGTGCGCACGCCCTCGATGGTGGTGCCGCGGTCGATCGCCATGGGGAGCACGAGGCCGCCCGTGTAGTCGGTGTGCTCGCCGATCAGGTTGACGCGACCGGGGGCGCGTGCGGCGAAGCGGGTCGGGGGCCGGTCGTGGCGTGGGGCGGCCATCGCGCGAAGGTTATGCGGGGGTGGCGTCCGGGGCGCGGGTGGCGGGAGGGTTGTCGCGCGGCGGGCGGGTCGGTGAGACTGAGGCCGTGCCGCGCGCGAGGGTCTCGTCGACGATCGAGCTGGAGTACGACGCGTTCGGATCGCCCGCCGACCCGACGCTGCTGCTCGTCATGGGCTACACCGCGCAGATGGTCGCGTGGGAGGACGACTTCTGCAAGGCGTTCGCGGATCGCGGGCTGCACGTCGTGCGATTCGACAATCGCGACTGCGGCCTCTCGACCAAGCTCGACGGCGTCGCGGTGGACGTGGACGCGGTGGTGCGCGCCGCGCTGATGGAGGAGCCGGTGCCGCCGGTGCCGTACACGCTCTCGGACATGGCCGCGGACGCGGTGGGGCTGCTCGACCACCTCGGCATCGAGCGCGCCCACGTGCTGGGGGCGTCGATGGGCGGCATGATCGCGCAGGTGATGGCCGTCGAGCACCCGACGCGGGTGCGCACGCTGATCTCGGTGATGTCGATGCCGGGCGACCCCGAGGTGGGCCAGCCGACGCCCGAGGCGATGGGCGCGCTGCTCTCGGTGCCGCCGTCGGACCGCGAGGGGTTCATCGCGCACTCGGTCGTGTACCAGGCGTTCCACTCCCGCAAGTACCGCAGCGACGAGTTGTCGAAGGCCAATGCGGCGCGCGACTACGACCGGTCGTACTACCCGCAGGGCGCGCCGCGGCAGCTCGCGGCGATCTACGCGAGCGGCCGACGATCGGCCCAGCTGCGCACGCTGCGGGTGCCCACGCTCGTGATCCACGGCACCGACGACACGCTCATCTCGCCGAGCGGCGGCGAGCGCACCGCGGAGCTGATCCCGGGTGCGCGGCTGATGATGATCGATGACATGGGACACGACCTGCCGGCGCCGCTGTGGGGGACGTTCGTCGACGCGGTCGCGGAGTTCGTCGCCGCGCACTGAGGGCGGGGCACGCGACGATGGGGGGCGGGCCGCTCGCCGGCGTGCGCGTCGTGGAGCTCGGGGGGATCGGCCCCGGGCCGTTCGCCGCGATGATGCTCGCCGACATGGGCGCCGACGTGGTGCGCGTCGAGCGCGCGCAGGCGGTGCGCGACGAGCGCCCCGCCGCGCGACCCGCGGACCCCATGCTGCGCGGTCGCCGCAGCGTGGCGCTGGATCTCAAGCACCCCGACGGGCTCGAGGCGCTGCTCGCGCTCGTGGACCGCGCGGACGCGCTGATCGAGGGCTTCCGTCCCGGCGTCATGGAGCGCCTCGGCGCGGGACCCGACGCGTGCCTCGCGCGCAACCCGCGACTCGTCTACGGCCGGATGACGGGGTGGGGGCAGGACGGGCCGCTCTCGCAGCGCGCGGGCCACGACATCGACTACATCGCGCTCGCGGGGGCGCTCGCGCACTTCGGCCGCGCGGGCGCGCCGCCGACGCCGCCGCTGAACATGGTGGGCGACTTCGGCGGCGGCGGGATGCTGCTCGCGTTCGGCGTGGTGTGCGCGCTGCTCGAGGCGCGACGGAGCGGCGCCGGCCAGGTGATCGACGCGGCGATGGTGGACGGCACGGCGGCGCTCATGTCGATGTTCTGGGGCATGGCGCACTTGGGCCTCTTCGACCAGGACCGGCGCGGGGAAAACCTGCTCGACACCGGCGCGCCGTTCTACGACGTGTACGAGTGCAAGGACGGGGGATGGGTGGCGGTCGGGGCGCTCGAGCCGCAGTTCTTCGCCGAGCTGCTGCGGGTGACGGGGCTCGCCGACGACCCGGCCTTCGTCGCCGACGACGGCGCGGGCGGCCGGCGGT
>CAXRBC010000012.1:0-19891 GCA_964228515.1 Ilumatobacteraceae bacterium | reverse complement strand
CTGGCGGATGGCCACCGCCTGTCGCTCGGCGAGGTGGTGCTCGAGATCCGCGACACGCCCGGCCACACGCCCGAGTCCATCTCGATCGTGGTCTGGGAGCGCGAGGGCGACGAGGCGCCGTACGGCGTGCTCACGGGAGACACCCTCTTCATCGGCGACGTGGGCCGCCCCGACCTGCTCTCGGCGTTCGGCGAGAGTTCCGACGGACTGGCGCGCAAGCTGTACCGCTCGCTGCGAGAACGGCTGCTCACGCTGCCCGACGCGACCCGCGTCTACCCGGCGCACGGCGCGGGGTCGGCCTGCGGCAAGCACCTCTCGACCGAGACGGTCTCGACGATCGGCGAGCAGCGCCGCACCAACTACGCGCTCGCCCCCATGTCGGAGGACGAGTTCGTCCGCGTGGTGACCGAGGGCCAGTCCGCGGCGCCGCTCTACTTCTCGTTCGCCGCGACGCGCAACCGCGAGGCCCGCGAGGCCTTCGACGAGTCCGCCGCCGTGCCCGCGCTGTCGATCGAGTCGGCGCTGGCGGCGCGCGACGCCGGCGCGGTGCTGCTGGACGTGCGCGAGCCGGCCGACTTCGCCCTCGCGCACCTGCGCGGCTCGGTCAACGTCGGGCTGAGCGGGCGATTCGCCGAGTACGCGGGCGAGGTCGTCCGGGCGGAGCAGCGGATCGTGCTCGTCGGTCCCGCCGCGGCGGTGGCCGAGGCGCGCACGCGGCTCGGCCGCATCGGTTTCGACCGCGTCGACGGGGCCCTCACCGACCTCGAGTCCGCGTTCGTCGCGCGACCCGGCGAGGTCGCCGCGGCGTCGCGGCTCACGGCGGCGCAGGTGGCGGAGCGCATCGCCGCCGTGCCGGACCTCCAGGTCGTCGACGTGCGCGGGCCCGGCGAGACGGCGGACGGCACCCTGCCCGGCGCCCTGCTCCTGCAGCTGCCCACCCTGCTCACGCGCGCGGGCGAGCTCGACCCGGCGCGCCCGACGCTCGTGTACTGCGCGGGTGGCTACCGCTCGTCGATCGCCGCGAGCACGCTGCGCCGCCTCGGGTTCGCGGACGTCTCCGACCTCGTCGGCGGCTACGGCGCGTGGGCGCAGGCCTCGGTGCGCGCGTGACGCGGTATGCGTTCCTGATCGACCAGGACACCTGCATCGGCTGCCACGCCTGCACGATCGCCTGCAAGTCGGAGCACGACGTCCCGCTCGGCGTCAACCGCACGTGGGTCAAGTACATCGAGAAGGGCGAGTTCCCCGACACGCGGCGCTTCTTCTCGGTCAATCGCTGCAACCACTGCACCGACGCGCCCTGCGTCTCGATCTGCCCGACGTCCGCCCTCTTCTCGCGCAAGGACGGCATCGTCGACTTCGACGACTCGCGCTGCATCGGCTGCAAGTCGTGCATGAACGCCTGCCCGTACGACGCGCTGTACATCAACCCCGAGACGCAGACCGCACACAAGTGCAACTTCTGCACCCACCGCGTCGAGCAGGGGCTCGAGCCGAGCTGCGTGATCGTGTGCCCGACGCAGTCGATCTTCGCCGGCGACGTGGACGACCCGTCGTCGCGCATCAGCCGCATGCTCGCGCGCCACGACACCAAGGTCCGCGCGCCCGAGCAGGGCACGAAGCCCCACGTCTTCTACAAGGGCGCGGACGAGGCCGCGCTCGACCCGCTGCGCACCCGCATCGCGGACGACGGCATGATCTGGGCCGACACGACGCGGGACCACCCGACGCTCCCCGTGTCGGGCGGCGCCGAGGACCGCAACGTGGTCGCCCGCACCGCGTACACGACGGCGCACGCGATGGCCTGGACGGGCCGCGTGTCGGCGTACCTCGTGACCAAGGCGGTCGCGGGCGGCGCGCTCATGGTGGCCGGCCTCGCCGCCCTCGCGGGCCACGCGGGGGAGCGCGGTCTCGTCGGGCTCGCGGCGCCGATCGTCGCCCTCGCGATGGCGGCGGTCACCGGGGTGCTGCTCGTCGCGGACCTCAAGCAGCCGACGCGATTCCTGTACATCTTCACGATGCCGCAGTGGGGCTCCTGGCTCGTGCGCGGCGCGTTCGTGCTGCTCGCGTTCGGCGCCGTGGGCTCGCTGTGGCTGCTCGCGGGCCTCGCCGACGCGGAGGGTGCGATCCGCGCCCTCGCCGTGCCGGGCATCGTGCTGGGCGCCGGCACCGCCGGCTACACGGCCTGGCTCTTCGGCCAGTGCGAGGGCCGCGATCTCTGGCAGACGCCGCTCATGCTGCCCGTGCTCCTCGCGCAGGCGGTCACCGCCGGCGCCGCCGGCCTGGCCCTCCCCGCCGTGCTGCTCGGCGTCCCCGACCCGGTGCTCGGGCTCGTCGCGTGGTGCCTCGCGGGCGGCGCGATCGCGCAGGCCGCGCTCGTCGCGATCGAGCTCACCTCGCACGGCACGACCCACGTGGCCCTCGCCGCCGCGGCGCTCACCCGGGGCGCGTACCGCGGACGGTTCCGCCTCGGCGTCGCCGCCGGCATGCTCGCGCCCGCCGCGCTCGGCGTCGCGGCCGCCGTCGGCGGCTCGCCGTGGCTCACCGTCGCGGGCGGCGCGGTCGCCCTCGTCGGGCTCGCGGCGTACGAGGACGGATTCGTGCGCGCCGGACAGTCGGTCCCCCTCTCCTGAAAGGCATCCCGTGACGCTCGCCAACTACCCGCCGCACGACCGCTGGTCCGACTGGGAGGAACTCGACGCCAAGGAGTGGGCGCACGGTCGGCGCACGCCCAAGCGCTACAGCCTCATCCCCACCACGTGCTTCAACTGCGAGGCGTGCTGCGGACTGCTCGCATACGTCGACAAGGAGACGGGAGAGATCGCCAAGTTCGAGGGCAACCCCGAGCACCCCGCGAGCCGCGGGCGCAACTGCGCCAAGGGTCCGGCGACGATCAACCAGGTGCACGACCCCGACCGCATCCTGCATCCGCTGAAGCGCGTGGGCCGCCGCGGCGAGGGCCGCTGGGAGCGCATCGAGTGGTCGCAGGCGCTCGAGGAGATCGGCTCGCGCATCGGCCGCGCGTTCCGCGAGGGTCGCCACGAGGAGGTCATGTACCACGTCGGCCGGCCCGGCGACGACAGCTACATGGAGCGCGTGCTGCACGCGTGGGGCATCGACGGCCACAACAGCCACACCAACATCTGCAGCTCGGGCGCGCGCGTCGGCTACGCGGCGTGGATGGGCTTCGATCGTCCGTCCGGCGACCACGCCAACGCCAAGGTCATCTTCCTCATCTCGTCGCACCTCGAGGCGGGCCACTACTTCAATCCGCACGCGCAGCGCATCATCGAGGGCAAGCAGCGCGGCGCCAAGATCATCTGCGTCGACCCGCGCCTGTCCAACACGGCGTCGATGGCCGACCACTGGCTCGCGATCTGGCCGGGCACCGAGGCGTTCCTCTGCCTCGCGATCGCGCGGCTGCTGCTCGAGCAGGGCACGTGGGACCGCGAGTTCGTCCGCCGGTGGGTCAACTGGGACGTCTACCTGCGCGAGACCCGACCGGACCTCGCCCCCACGTTCGACAACCTCGCGCCGGCACTCATCGAGGCGTACGCCGACTACACGCCGGCCCGCGCCGCGCACGTCTGCGGCATCGACGAGCGCGTGATCCGCGAGGTCGCCGCCGAGATCGGCCGCGCGGTCCCGGGCCGCCTGTCGTCGCACAACTGGCGGGCCTCCGCCGCGGGCAACGAGGGTGGCTGGCAGACCGCGCGCTGCCTCTTCTTCCTCAACGTGCTCACCGGCTCGGTCGGCACCGAGGGCGGCACGAGCCCCAACGGCTGGAACAAGTTCATCCCCGTCCCGCCCAAGAACCCGCACCCGCACGGCCGGTGGAACGACGTGACGTGGCCGCGCGAGTACCCGCTCACCCACCACGAGCTCTCGTTCCTGCTGCCGCACTTCCTCAAGGACGGCCGCGGCCGTCTCGACACGTACTTCACGCGCGTCTACAACCCGATCTGGACCAACCCTGACGGCTTCAGCTGGCTCGAGGTCCTCCGCGACGAGTCGCTCGTGGGCTGCCACGTCGCGCTCACCCCGATCTGGAGCGAGACCGCGTGGTTCGCCGACTACGTGCTGCCGATGGGCGTCGCGTCGGAGCGCCACGACGTCGCGTCGTACGAGACGCACCTCGGGCGCTGGATCGGCTTCCGCCAGCCCGTCGGCAAGGCCTTCGCCGAGCAGCAGGGCCGCACCGTCGGTCGCACCTACGAGGTGAACCCGGGGGAGGTCTGGGAGGAGCACGAGTTCTGGATCGACCTGTCGTGGCGCATCGACCCAGACGGCACGCTCGGCATCCGCGAGCACTTCGAGTCGATCGAGCGGCCCGGCACGCCGCTCTCGATCGACGAGTACTACTCGCACCTCTTCGAGCACTCGATCCCGGGCCTGCCCGAGGCCGCGCGGGCCGAGGGTCTCACGCCGCTCGCCTACATGCGCCGCCACGGGGCGTTCGCCATCCCGGGCAATCAGGAGCGCGTGCACGAGCGGACCGTCGCGCCCGAGGAGCTGTCCAAGGCCGGCGCGGTGCGCGACGCCGAGGGCGTGTGGCGCGTGCCCGGCACGGCCGGCATGCACGGATCGATCGACGAGGTGCGCGGCCACATGCCGTTCATCGGCGACGGGTCGGTGGGTGTCGAGATCGACGGCGAGGTGCGCTTCGGGTTCCCGACGCCGTCGCGCAAGCTCGAGCTCTTCTCGCCCACGATGCGCGACTGGGGCTGGCCCGAGTACGCGACGCCGACGTGGATCCCCTCGCACGTGCACTGGGAGGACCTCGACATGGAGGCGGGCGAGCGCATCCTCATCCCGACCTTCCGCCTGCCGACCCTCATCCACACCCGCTCCGCGCAGTCCAAGTGGCTCGCCGAGCTCAGCCACGCGCATCCGCTGTGGATCCACCCGTCCGACGCCGAGCGGCTCGGCATCGCGTCGGATGGCCTCGTGCGCATCACCACGCGCACGGGTTACTTCGTGATCCGCGCCTGGCGCACCGAGGGCATCCGCCCCGGCATCGTCGCCGCCTCGCACCACATGGGACGCTGGCGCCTCGACGAGCGCACGGGCACCCCGGGCTGGACCGCGGGCGTCGTCGAGGTCTCCGGCCCCGACGGCGGCTACGGCACCGGTGGGCGCTCCGCCGACGGCCGCTGGCACCTCTCGCAGCACCACGGCATCCGCCCCTTCGCGTCGGCCGACCCCGACAGCGAGCGCGTCTGGTGGTCGGACGCCGGCGTGCACCAAAACCTCACGTTCCCCGTGCAGCCCGACCCGGTCTCGGGCATGCACTGCTGGCTGCAGCGCGTGACGGTCGCGGCGGCCGGCGCCGACGACGCGTACGGCGACATCGCGGTCGACACGGGAACGTCGATGGAGATCTTCCGGGAGTGGCTGGCCAAGACGCGTCCCGGCCCCGGGCCGGGCGGGCTGCGCCGGCCGCTGCACTTCGCGCGGCCGGTCAAGCCGACCGCGTCCGCCTACGTGGCCGACTCCAAGACCCGGTAGAGCGTCGACCGCTGGCGCAGCGTGCGCCCCAGCGGCTCGACCAGCGCGCGGAATGCGGCCTCGTCCATGGCCTGGCCGTGCTCGGCGCCCGCGGCACGCGAGATGTTCTCGTCCATCAGCGTGCCGCCAACGTCGTCGCAGCCCGCGCGCAGCAGCTGCGCCACGCCGCCGAGCCCGATCTTGACCCAGCTCGCCTGCACGTGGTCGATGCAGCCCGCGTACGCGAGGCGCGCGACGGCGTGCACGAGGAGCGTCTCGCGGAAGGTCGGGCCGCGCCGCGCGCGCCGCTGCAGGTAGATCGGCGCCGCCATGTGCACGAAGGGCAGGCCGACGAACTCGGTGAAGCCGCCCGTCTCGCGCGCGAGCGCCCGCGTGCGCACGATGTGTCGCGCCCACGACCGCGGCGATTCGACGGATCCGAACATCATGGTGACGTTGGACGCGAGCCCGACGGAGTGCGCGACGCGATGGCACTCGAGCCACTCGTCGGTCGTGATCTTGTCGGGGCACAGCACCGCGCGGACCTCGTCGTCGAGGATCTCCGCCGCCGTACCGGGCAGCGACGCGAGGCCCGCCTCGCGCAGCCGGGTGAGGTCGGCGGCGAGCGGCTCGCCGAGCCGCCTCGCCCCCTCGGTCACCTCGAGCGCGGTGAATCCGTGCACGTGGATCCCGGGCGCGGCCTGCTTCACGGCGCGCGTGACCTCGACGTAGTAGTCGCCGTCGAAGTCGGGGTGGATGCCACCCTGCAGCGTCACCTCGGTCGCCCCGCGGTCCCAGGCTTCGCGCGCCCGCGCGGCCACGTCGTCGAGCGTGAGCAGGTACGGCGTGCCCCGCAAGTTGAGGCTGAGCGGTCCCTTGGAGAATCCGCAGAAGCGGCACTTGAACGGGCAGACGTTGGTGGAGTTGATGTTGCGGTTGTGGACCCACGTGACCGCGTCGCCCACGCGCTCGCGCCGCGCCTCGTCGGCCGCCGCGGCGACGGCGCGCACCTCGGGCCCGCGCGCGGCGAACAACGCGACGATCTCGTCCTCGCCGAGCTCCTGGCCGAGCTCGACCCCGCGGAGCAGCTCGGCGACGCGCCCCTCGGTGGTGCGGCCCGGCGCGGGGGCCGGGTTCGTGGGTGCGCCGACGGGCGCCGCCGCGCCGATCAGCACCGGCGCCGGCGCCGCGGCGCCCGAGTACCAGCCGGTCGCGTCGTCGCGCGCCAGCCCCTCGGCGTCGGCTCTGTCCATGACGGGGAATCGCATGCCCTCATCCAGCCACTCGTCGGGCCGCGCGACGTACTCCGGATAGGCGGTGAGGCGTGGCGCGAGCGTGCGCCCCGCCGCCTCGGTGACGGCGCGCAACGCCTCGATCGCGGGCCATGGCCGCTCGGGGTTGACGTGGTCGGCGGTCACGGGTGACACGCCGCCCCAGTCGTCGATGCCGGCGTCGAGCAGCACGCCGAAGTCGTCGCTCAGGTTGGGTGGCGCCTGCAGGTGGATCTCGGGGGGCAGCACGAGCCGGGCCACCGCGATCGACCAGAGGTACTCGTCGGTCGGGCAGGGCGCGGCGTGCTGCATGGCGGTGCGCGGCTTGGGCAGGAAGTTCTGCACGATCACCTCCTGCACGTGACCGTGGCGGGCGTGCGACGCCGCGATCGCCTCCAGCGCCGCGAGGCGGTCCTCCCGCGTCTCGCCGATGCCCACGAGGATCCCCGTCGTGAAGGGGATGCGCAGCTCGCCCGCCCACTCGAGCGTCGCGAGTCGCCGCGACGGCGCCTTGTCCGGCGCGCCGCGGTGGCACTCGAGGTCGTCGCGCAGCGACTCGACCATCATCCCCTGACTGGCCGACACGGGCCGCAGCGACGCGAGCTCGTCGCGCGAGAGCGCGCCCGCGTTGGCGTGGGGGAGCAGGCCCGTCTCGCGCACGACGAGCGCGGCCATCTCGCGCAGGTAGTGCACCGTCGAGTCGTACCCGTGCGCGGCGAGCCAGTCGCGGGCCACCTCGTGGCGCAGCTCGGGGCGCTCGCCGAGGGTGAAGAGCGCCTCGTGGCACCCCACCGCCGCACCGCGGCGGGCGATGTCGATCACCCGCTCGGGATCGAGGTACGGCGCCGCGAGGCGCGCCGGGGGCTGGGCGAACGTGCAGTAGCCACAGGTGTCCCTGCACAGCATCGTGAGCGGGATGAAGACCTTCGGCGAGTAGGTCGTGCGGGTGCCGTGGCGAGCGTCGCGCACGGCGCGCGCGTCGCGCGCGAGGTCCGCGAGCGGGGCGGTGAGCAGGTGCTGGCGCACGACGGTCCTCCTCGCCGGCGCGGGGGACCGCGTCGGCGCCGTGTCGGTGCCGCGTCGCGCCCCGGCTCGAGGCCGAGGACGGTGGCGGGAGCTATCGGATGTGTGCCAGTGCCCGACCGACGCGCCCCGCGATGTGAGAGGTGCGGTGCGCGTCGTGGGTGTCGAGCGACCTCACCGTAGCGCGCGGAAGAGGGCCCGGACGTTCTGGCCGTTGACCGGCACGCGCGAGCCCGTGCGGCTGATGAAGCCGAGCTGCACGCCCGTGGACGGGTCCAGCACCGTGAAGACCTGCTCGTGCCCGTCGGAGTCGACGACGACGTCGGTGAGCAGGGGCACGCCCGCGCGGCGCAGGGCCTCGCGCACGTGACCCGCGTCGAGCACCTCGATCGCGATGTGCTGCACCCCCGAGCCGTGGGCGGCGAGGTGCGCGTCCACCGCGGCGTCGCCCGGGCCGACGAGCACGACGCTCACGCCGCCTGCCTCGCAGGTCACGATCCCCGCATCGGCGGTCTCACGGGTGGCGAAGCCGAGCGCCCGCAGGAAGGCCACGGCCGGCGCGAGCGCGGCGACGGCGACCACCACGTGGTCGATCCGGCACGCCACGGTCGCGAGCTCCGACAGCGCGTCCGCGTCCGCATGGTCGGCCGCTCGCGCGACGCCGCCGGGGTCGTGCGCGGCGTGGCCCTCGGCGACCTCGAGGCGGTGCGTCTCGGCGAGCAGGACGCGGAAGAGCTGGTCGGCGAACGCCGGGTCGACCCCGCGCGCCCCCGCCCACCCGCGGCGCGTGGCCAGCACCTCGCGCACGCGCGCGGGCTGGATGACGCCGGCGCCGGCGCCGGCCTTGACCCGCGCGACCTCTCGGCAGACCGACATGCGTCGCCCGAGCAGCTCGACGATCGCGGCGTCGATCTCGTCGATCTCGCGGCGCAGTGCGCCGAGGTCGGGTCCGCCCGCGCTCATCGCCGCGGGACCCGCCACCAGCGGCGGCGGCCGGTCGGCGCCACGTGCGCCTCGGCGAGTCGCGCCACGTGCTTGGCCACCATGTCGGCCTCGAGGTTGACGCGGTCGCCGGCGCGGCGTGCGCCGAGGCTCGTGACGGCGGCCGTGTGTGGGATCACCGCCACGCGGAAGGTGTCGCCCGCGATGTCGAAGGCGGTGAGGCTCACGCCGTCGACCGTGATCGAGCCCTTCTCCACGACGAGCCGCGCCATGCCGGCCGGCATCCGCACCTCGAGGTCGGGAGCGGGGGCGACGACCTCTCCCACGCCGTCGACGTGGCCGAGCACGAGGTGCCCGCCGAGGCGCTCGCCGAGTGCCACGGGCCGCTCGAGGTTGACCGCGTCTCCGGGGCGCCGCTCGCCGAGGGTGGTGCGCGAGAGCGTCTCGTCGCTCACGTCGGCCTCCCACCAGCCGTCGCCGAGGCCGACGACCGTGAGGCAGCAGCCGTCGACGGCGATCGAGGAGCCCACGGCGCTGCCCTCCAGCACGCGTCGGGCCGCGATCCGCAGGCGCGCACCGTCGCGGGCCGCCACCGTGCCCAGTTCCTCGACGATGCCGGTGAACACGCGTCCCGACGCTACGGCTGTGCCAGGTGCGATCGCCCGCCCGCGGGGGTAGCCTGACGGGGTCCGTCGGGGTGTCACTCCGACGAGATGCCCCGGGAAGGTCCCGGAGCGACCCGATCGGGACCGGCGCGACCGCGCCACGCGACGATCGCGGCAGGAAGAGGACACCACACACACCATGGCGACGCCGTCAAAAGAAGACGTCATCACGAAGCACCGCCAGCACGCAAAGGACACTGGCTCACCCGAAGTGCAGATCGCACTGCTCACGGAGCGGATCAACTCGCTGACCGAGCATCTCAAGCACCACGTCAAGGACCACCACGGTCGGCGCGGGCTCATGATGATGGTCGGTCGTCGACGCCGCATCCTGGACTACGTCAGGGATCGCGACATCGAGAAGTACCGCGCCCTGCTCGATCAGCTCGGGCTCCGTCGCTAACCACACACGACCGCGCGCGCTGATGGCGCCGGTCCCCGCGTACCCGTGACGACACGGCGCGGACACGAAAGGACAATCATCATGGCCGAGGCCATCGAAGTCGCCGGGGCAGTCTCCGGCACCGACAAGACCATCACCTTCCAGACCGGCAAGTTCGCCCTGCAGTCGCAGGGCGCCGTGCTCGCCTCCATCGGCCGCACCGCGGTGCTCGCCACGGCCAACGCGGCCAAGGGCGTCCGCGACGGCATCGACTTCTTCCCCCTCACGGTGGACGTCGAGGAGCGCGCCTACGCGGCCGGCAAGATCCCCGGGTCGTTCTTCCGACGCGAGGGACGACCGAGCCAGCAGGCGATCCTGACCTGCCGCCTGACCGACCGCCCGCTGCGACCGGCCTTCCCGGACGGCTTCCGCAACGAGACCCAGATCGTGCTCACGGTCATGGGCGCCGACCAGGCCAATCCCCACGACGTGCTCGCGATCAACGCGGCGTCCGCCGCGCTCATGATCAGCGGCATCCCGTTCGACGGCCCGATCGGGGCCGTGCGGGTCGCCTACTCGCAGGACGGCGCGTGGATCGCCCACCCGACCTTCGCCGAGGGCGAGGCCGCCACGTTCGAGCTCGTCGTCGCGGGACGCGAGCTGGACAACGGCGACGTCGCGATCATGATGGTCGAGGCCGGCGGCACCGAGAAGAGCTTCACGTACTACGCGCTCGGAGCGCCCAAGGTCACCGAGGCGGTCATCGCCGAGGGGCTCGAGGCGTCCAAGCAGTGGATCAAGGAGTCGATCAAGCTGCAGCGTCAGCTCGTCGCGAGCGTCATCGCCACGCGCGGGCCGATCGCGCCGCTGGCCTACGTGCCGGTGCTCGACTACTCCGACGAGCTCTACGCCGCGGTCGAACAGTCCGCGACGGCCAAGCTCGCCCCGGCCGTCAAGATCTCGCTCAAGGCCGAGCGCAACGCCGCGATCGACGCGGTGACGGCCGAGACCGTCGCCGCGCTGGCGGGCACCGCCGACGCCCCGGGCCGCTTCGCGGGCCAGGAGAAGCAGATCAAGGAGGCGGTCCGCTCGCTCACCAAGCAGCTGGTCCGCACCCGCATCGTCAAGGACGGCGTCCGCATCGACGGTCGCGGGCCGCGCGACCTGCGGCCCGTGTCGGCGGAGGTGGGCCTCTTCCCGACGGCCCACGGCAGCGGCCTGTTCCAGCGCGGCGAGACGCAGGTGCTCAACGTCACCACGCTCGCGATGCCGCGCATGAACCAGATGATCGACTCGATCACGCCGCAGACCGAGAAGCGCTACATGCACGACTACAACATGGCGCCCTGGGCCAACGGCGAGACCGGCCGCGTCGGGTCGCCGAAGCGCCGCGAGATCGGCCACGGCGCGCTCGCGGAGCGCGCCGTGTTCCCCGTCGTGCCCGACCAGGAGGAGTTCGCCTACACGCTGCGACTCGTCTCCGAGGTCCTGTCGTCCAACGGCAGCACGTCGATGGCGTCGGTCTGCGCCTCGAGCCTCGCGCTCATGGACGCGGGCGTGCCGATCGTGGCGCCGGTCGCCGGCATCGCGATGGGCCTGATCCACGAGCCGGGGGACAAGGGCGGCACGTACACCGCGCTGACCGACATCCTCGGCGCCGAGGAGGCCTTCGGTGACATGGACTTCAAGGTCGCCGGCACCGCGGACGCGGTGACGGCCCTCCAGCTGGACACGAAGATCGACGGCATCCCGAGCGAGGTCCTCGCGTCGGCGCTGCAGCAGGCCAAGGAGGCGCGTCTCAAGATCCTCGAGGTCATGACCGCCGCCATCCCGGCGCCGCGTGGCAGCGTGGCCGAGAGCGCGCCGAAGATCGTGACGTTCCACATCCCGCTCGACAAGGTCGGCGAGGTGATCGGGCCGAAGGGCAAGGTCATCAACACGATCCAGCAGGAGACCGGCGCGGAGATCAACGTCGACGACGACGGCGCGCAGGGCATCATCACGATCGGGTCCCCGGACTCGGCGAAGGTCGAGGACGCCAAGTCCCGCATCCTCGCGATCGTCGATCCGCCGTCGGCGGAACTCGGCGCGATCTACACCGGCCGCGTGGTCAACATCGCGCAGTTCGGCGCCTTCGTCAACATCCTCCCCGGCCGCGACGGCCTCGTGCACATCTCCAAGCTCGGGCGCGGCCAGCGCATCGGGCGAGTGGAGGACGCGGTGCAGCTCGGCGACGAGCTCACGGTGCGCGTGGACGACATCGACGACCGCGGCAAGGTCAGCCTGAGCCTCGTCGGACCCAACGGCGAGATCATCGAGGGCAACGAGCCGGGCGGCGGCGGCGAGCGCCGCGAGCGACGCGACTTCGGAGACCGCGACCGCGGGCCGCGCGACCGCGGTGGCCGAGACCGGGACCGTGGTCCGCGCGACCGCGACCGGGGCGGCCGGGACCGTGGTCCGCGCGACCGTGGTCCGCGCGACCGCGACTTCGGCGCCCGCGACCGTGACCGTGGTCCGCGCGACCGCGACCGCGATTTCGGCGACCGCGACCGCGACCGGGATCGCGACCGTGACCGTGGACCGCGCGACCGTGATCGCGATCGTGATCGCGATCGTGGCCCGCGTGACCGCGACCGCGATCGGGGTCCGCGCGACCGCGACCGCGGTGGCGACCGTGAGATCAAGACCGTGAGCTTCGAGGACGAGTTCGACCGCGAGTTCGGGGATCCCCGCTAGGCGATGACGGCGCCGATCCGCGTCGGGGTCGTCGGCGCAGGGGGGCGCATGGGCGCCCTCGTGTGCGAGGCCGTCGATGCGGACCCGGCGCTCGAGCTCGTGGCCGCGGTGGACCCCGCGGCCGCGGGTCGCACCGTGCGCGGCGTCACCGTCGCCGCCGAGCTGCGCGCGCTCGCGGACGCGGGCGCGCAGGTGGCCGTCGACTTCACGGTCGCGGCCGCCGCGCGCGTCACGCTCCCGTGGCTCGCGCTGCACGGCGTGCACGCGGTGGGCGGCACCACGGGGCTTGGCGACGACGACCTCGCCGCGCTCCGCGGCGCATTCACCCGCAGCAACTGCATCGTGGCGGCCAACTTCGCCGTCGGCGCGGTGCTGATGATGAAGTTCGCCGAGATGGCGGCACCGCACTTCGACACCGCGGAGATCGTCGAGATCCACCACGACAAGAAGGCGGACTCGCCGTCGGGCACCGCGATCGCGACGGCGCGTCGCATGCAGGCCGCCGCGCACGGCTGGGCCGCCGATCCGACGACGCACGAGGCCATCCCGGGCGCGCGCGGCGCGCGCGGGCCGGGCGGCGTGCCGATCCACGCGATCCGGATGCGCGGCGCGGTCGCCAACCAGGAGGTCGTGCTCGGCGCCCAGGGACAGACGCTCACGATCCGTCACGACACGACGGACCGCACGAGCTTCATGCCCGGCGTGGTGCTCGCGTGCCGTCGCATCGCGGAACTGCCGGGGCTCACGCTCGGGCTGGACGCCCTGCTGGGGATCTGATGGCGCTGCGGCTGCCGTCGTCGGCTGCGGAGATCGACGCGCCGTGGCTGGCGGACGCGACGGGGCTGCGGGTCGACCGCGCGGAGCTCGAGCGCATCGGCGTGGGCGTCGGCGTGGCGAGCGCGCTCTACCGCGCCCGGCTGGAGGGGGAGGGCTGCCCGCCGAGCGTGGTGGTGAAGCTGCCGGCGCTCGACGAGGCCGCGGTCTTCACCAGCACGGTCCTCAAGATGTACCTGCGCGAGGTGCGGTTCTTCACCACGTTGCGCCACATGTGCCCGGTGCGCACCCCGCGTTGCTGGTACGGCGACGTCGACGGGTCGGGCGCGGGGTTCGTGCTCGTGCTCGAGGATCTCGACGGGATGCGCGTGGTGGACCAGAACGTCGGGATGACCGCGGACGACGCGGGCCGAGCGGTCGACGGCCTCGCGCTGATGCACGCCAAGTGGTGGGGCGAGGGCGACGGGCTGTCCGCGGCGGGCACCACGATCAGCCTCGGCGACCCGATCTACCCGGCGATCCTGCCCTCGGTCTTCCGCGAGGGATGGGACAAGGTGACGGGGGAGATGACGCTGCCCGCGTCGATCCTCGCCATCGGGCCGAGGTTCCCCGACGCCGTCGCGCCGCTGCTCGCCTCGCTCACCGAGGGGCCCCAGACGCTCGCGCACGGCGACTACCGGGCGGACAACCTCATGTTCGCGCCCGGCGACGAGCTGGTGGTGCTCGACTTCCAGCTCATCGGCAGCGGCACCGGCGCCTACGACCTCGCGTACCTCGTGACGCAGAGCCTCGAGGCCGACCTGGCGAGCCGCGTCGAGCGCGACCTCTTCGCCCGCTGGATCGACGGGCTGCGCGCGGCGGGCGTGCCGCGGGACGCGGTCGACGACCGCGCGCTCTGGCGCCACTACCGCACCGCCGCGCTCTTCTGCCTCGCCTATCCGGTCGTCGCGAGCCGCGGCATGGACCTCGCCGACCCGCGCCAGCGGGCGCTGGTGGGCAACATGAACACGCGGTTCGACCGCGCCGTCACCGAACTCGGACTCGCCGACCTGATCTGACGCCGGCCGCCGGGCGGGCGGCGACTCGGCCCTCCGGCGGCGACGTGGCCCGCCGCCGGGCCGGTACCTACTTCAGCGCGGCGAGGGCCGCGTCGTAGTTCGGCTCCTGCGCGATCTCCGGCACGAGCTCGGTGTGACGCACCACGCCGCGCTCGTCCAGCACGACGACCGCGCGGGCCAGCAGGCCCTTGAGCGCGCCGTCGGCGATGGTGAGGCCGAAGGTGCGACCGAAGTCGGTGCGGAAGGACGAGGCGTTCTGCACGTTGGCGATGCCCTCGGCGCCGCAGAATCGCTTCTGCGCGAAGGGCAGGTCGGCCGAGACGCAGACGACCACCGTGTTGGTCATGCCGGCGGCCAACTCGTTGAATCGGCGCACGCTCTTGGCGCACGTCGGGGTGTCGATCGAGGGGAAGATGTTGAGCACGACCTTCTTGCCCTTGAGCGACTCGCCGGTGATCTCGGAGAGGTCGTCCTTGACGAGGGTGAACGCGGGTGCGGGCGCGGCGGGCTTCGGTGGCTCGCCGACGAGGGAGACGGCGTTGCCGCCGAGGGTGACTGTGGCCATGGGCGGCAGTCTGTCACCGCCCGCTCAGCGACGGCGAATCGAGCGCAGCGTCGAGAGGCCGAACAGCGCGGCGACCACCCACCACTGCCAGCGGTCGATCCACGCGATCGTCGCGCGGATCTGCGACTCGAAGACGTCTCCGAGCCACCAGTAGAAGGCGAGCTTGGCCGCGATGCCGACGCACGCGAGCGGGACGTAGCGGCGGGGCGGCATCTTGGCGTGACCCACCAGGGCGTTGACCACGTTGCTGCCGGGGAAGACGAGCACGGCGACGGTCTGCGAGCGCGCGACGACGCGCTCGATCCAGCGGACCTCGGCGGGCATGCCGCCCGCGCGGCGCTCCACCCACCGGACGGTCGCGTCGCCGTACCAGCGTCCGACGAGGTAGAGGGCGACGGCCGCGACGAGGATGCGCACGAACCCGATGGCGAAGAAGGCCGTCGCGTCGACGTACGGCGCGGCGCCGAACAGGTTGCGATTGCGTGACGACAGCAGCAGCACCAGGCGCGGCCGCTCGTCCACGAGCGCGGGTCCCAGGTTGGTCCCGGTCGTGCCGAGCGCGAACAACACCGCCGTAAGCACGAGGACGCCGCGCCGCATCGCGCTACGGTACCCGCGGGCGCGCGCACGACGGCGCGTGCGGGAGGGCCACATGCAGGGTCTCATGCAGGACACCCCGCTCACGCTCGTGCATCTCTTCGAGCGCGCGGAGCGGTTCCACCCCGACAAGCCGATCGTCACCGCGACGGCCACCGGGCGCACGCGCACGACGTACGGCGAGTGGGCGGCGCGCACGCGGCAACTCGGAGGCGTGCTGGACAAGCTCGGGGTCGGCCCCGACGGCCGCGTCGCGACCCTGGCGTGGAACTCGGCGCGGCACCTCGAGTTGTACTTCGCCGCCCCGTGCACGGGCCGCGTGCTCCACACGCTCAACTTCCGCCTCTTCCCCGAGCAGCTGACCTACATCGTCAACCACGCGGAGGACGAGGTGATCTTCGTCGACACCTCGCTCTGGCCGCTGCTCGCGCCGCTGGTGCCCTCGTTTCGCACCGTGCGCCACCTCGTGTTCATGGACGACGGCAAGGGGGAGGCGCCGACGGGCGTGGCGGGCGTGGAGGTGCACGAGTACGAGGCGCTCATGCGCGGCACGTCCGGCGTCGAGTTCGTCGTGCGCGACGAACGCCAAGCCGCGAGCATGTGTTACACGAGCGGCACGACCGGCAACCCCAAGGGCGTCGTCTACAGCCACCGCTCGACCTACCTGCACACGATGGCCGGGATGCTCTCGGACGGGCTCGGTATCCGCGAGTCGGACACGGTGTTGCCGGTGGTACCGATGTTCCACGTCAATGCGTGGGGCCTCGCGCACGCGGGTGTCGCGACGGGCGCGACGCTGGTGATGCCCGGTCCCGACCTGTCGGGCAAGGCGATCGCCGACCTCGTCGTCGAGGAGCGCGTCACGGTCGCCGCGGGCGTGCCCACCATCTGGATGGCGGTGCTGCCGGAGCTGAAGGGCCGTGACACGAGCGCGCTGCGCGCGATCCCGTGCGGCGGCGCGGCGGTGCCGCGCGCGCTCAGCGAGGCGTACCGCGAGCAGATCGGACTGCCGATCCTCCAGGCGTGGGGGATGACCGAGACCTCGCCGATCGCGGCGGTGTGCACGCTCACCACGGCCGAGACGCGGCTGCCGGTCGACCGACAGGCCGACCTGCGCACGACCGTGGGGCGGATCGCGTTCGGCGTGGACTTCCGCGTCGTGATCCCCGACACGACCACCCCGGTGCCCTGGGACGGCGAGACGAGCGGCGAGTTGCAGTGCGCGGGACCGTGGATCGCGAAGGGTTACTACAACGACCCGCGCTCCGCCGAGAGTTTCACCGCCGACGGCTACCTGCGCACGGGGGACGTCGCGACGGTCTCGGCCGACGGGCGCATCCGGCTCGTGGATCGCACCAAGGACCTCATCAAGTCGGGCGGCGAGTGGATCTCGTCGGTCGAGATCGAGAACGAGCTGATGTCGCACCCCAAGATCAAGGAGGCGGCCGTGATCGGCGTGCCCCACCCCAAGTGGTCGGAGCGGCCGCTCGCGTGCGTCGTGGTCAGGCCGGGGGAGTCGCTCACCCGCGACGAGGTGCTCGCCCACGTGGCGCCGAGGCTCGCGAAGTGGCAGGTGCCCGACGACGTCGTGTTCATCGACGAGGTGCCCAAGACGAGCGTCGGGAAGTTCTCCAAGAAGACGTTGCGGGACCGCTTCGCGGACCACGCGCTGCCGGGCTGAGCGGCCCGCACGCTCCGGCTCCGCGCCGGGCCCGCGAGCCCCGGCCCCGCGCCGGGCGTCAGCGGGCGAGGACCCGTCGCAGGAAGCGTCGGGTGCGCTCGTCGCGCGCGTCCGAGAAGAGCGCGGCCGGCGGACCCGACTCGACGATCGTGCCGCCGTCGAGGTAGCACACGCGGTCGCTGATCTCCCGCGCGCAGCCCATCTCGTGGGTCGCGATGAGCATGGTGATGCCGCTCCCCCTGAGCTCACGCACGACGTCGAGCACCTCGCCGACGAGCGCGGGGTCGAGCGCGCTGGTGACCTCGTCGAGCAGCAGCACCTCCGGACGCATGGCGAGGGCGCGCACGATGGCGACTCGCTGCTGCTGGCCCCCCGACAGGCGGTCGGGGTACGCCCCGCCGCGGTCGGCGAGACCGAAGCGGGCGAGCAGCGACTCGGCGCGGGCCTCGGCCTCGTCGCGGGGCGTCCCGAGGACCTCGGTGAGCGCGAGCGTGACGTTGCGCCGCACCGTCATGTGGGGGAAGAGATTGAACGCCTGGAACACGATGCCCACGCGGCGGCGCACGGGGTTGGGATCGCGGCCGACGCGGCTGATCTCGTCCCCGTCGAGGAGGATCGCGCCGTCGTCGATCGGTTCGAGCAGGTTGATGCAGCGCAGCAGCGTGGTCTTGCCCGAGCCACTCGCGCCGATGAACGCCACGACCTCCCCGGCCGCGACGTCGAGCGAGATCCCGTCGAGCACGACCGCGTCGCCGAAGGCCTTGGTCACGCGGTCCAGCCGCAGCTTGGGTGCGCTCATCGCACCGCGGTCCCGGTGGTGCGACGCCGCTCGCGCGCGAGCAGCCAGTCGGTGAGTCGCGTGAGCGGGATGGTGACGCAGAGGAAGATGGCGGCCGCCGCGACGTAGGGCGTGAAGTTGGCGAACTTGGACTTGTCGATCCCGGCCTGGCGGAGGATCTCGATCGGGCCGATGAGGCTCACCAGCGCGACGTCCTTCTGCAGGCTCACGAGGTCGTTCATGAGCGCGGGTACGACGCGACGTACGGCCTGCGGTAGCACGACGAAGCGCATGGTCTGGCCGCTCGAGAGGCCGAGCGACCGGGCGGCCGCGCGCTGGCCCTCGTGCACGCCCTCGATGCCGGCGCGGAAGACCTCGCCGACGTACGCGCCGTAGGTCAGGCACAGGGCCACCGAGCCCCAGAGCAGCGGGGAGTTCCACGGGCGCTCGAGCCCGAGGCCCGGGACGCCGAAGCCCACGAGGTAGATCCACAGGATCACGGGCACCCCGCGCATCACGTCGACGTAGGCGACCACGAGGGCCCGCACGGGGAACAGCGCGGGTGCCCGCGAGCCGCGGGCGATCGCCACCAGGAGCCCGATCCCGAAGATGACGGGGGTGCTCCAGGCGAAGATCCGGAGGTCGAGCAGGAAGGCCCCGAGCAACCGCGGCATGGAGTCGCCGAATCGCTCGCCGTCGAAGAACGACTCCCGCACCCGCTCCCACCGCGGAAGGCGCGGCACCACGAGCACCACCGCGGCCAGGACCGCGAGGCTGCTCGTCGCCGCGACCGCCGTGCTGCGCCGCCGCGCGCGCCGCTCGTGCGCCCGTCGCTCCCGCGCGCGGGCGCCGTCGGTCACGACGGTCTCCGCGCCGGTCGGTGCGCCGGCCGGCTCAGTCGAGGCTGATGACCGGGGCGTTGGTCTTGTCGGCGAGCCACTCCTGCTCGATGGCGGCGAGCGTGCCGTCCTCGCGCAGCGAGGCGAGCGCGGCGTCGACGCACTCGACGAGCGGGCTGTCGAGGTCGAAGACCATGCCGAAGCGATCGGCCTCCGCGCCCTCCGACGCCGGGAACTGGCCGATCACGGTGCCGCCCTCGATCTCGACCGCCGCGATGTAGAACGCGGTCGGGAGGTCGACGACGATCGCGTCGATCTGCTTGGCCTCGAGGGCGGCCTTGGCCGCCGCGTTGTCGTCGTAGACGAACGGCTCCGCGTCGGGCTTGATCACGTCGGTGATGAACGCGAGGCTCGTCGTGCCCGACTGCGCGCCGAACTTGAGGCCGCGCAGGTCGGCCACCGACTCCGCGCCCACGGCAGGCGAGTCGGCGAAGCCGACGACCGCCTGGTTGGACGTGTAATACGGCTCGCTGAAGCTCACCGTCTGCTTGCGCTCGTCGGTGATCGAGTACTGCTGCAGGTTGAAGTCGAAGTTCTTGGCACCCGGCTGGATCGCCTCGTCGAATCCGGTGCGGACCCAGGCGACGTTGGCGTCGGCGTACCCGAGCGCGCCGGCGACGGCGTAGGCCACCGCCGCCTCGAAGCCCTCGCCCGACTCGGGGGCGTCGCCGACGACCCACGGCTCGTACGCGGGATTGCCCGTCGCGATGGTGAGCGTGCCGTCGGTCAGCGTCTTGCCGGCGGTGCAGTCGTTGCCGGTCCCGTCGCCCGAGGCCCCGCCGTCGTCGCCTCCGCAGGCGGCGAGCGCGCGGGCCGCGACGGCGACCAGGACGAGTGGGCGGTGGGCGGGGCGGCGGATCATGCGGGATCGACTCCTGTGGGACTGGGTCTCGTGTGGTCGCTACCGTAGCGGCGGGCCCGCGGTCGATGGCGCCGCCGACGCATGGGCGGCGGCACTTGACGATGAGACATCGAACGTCTTAGTGTCTCAGCACATGGCGGGCGTTGACGTCGAGTCGCAGGTGTTGGATGC
>CAXRBC010000011.1:0-4422 GCA_964228515.1 Ilumatobacteraceae bacterium | reverse complement strand
GCGCGGCGCGCGGGCGCGGCGCCGTGCGCGGACCCGGCGCGGCGCGCGGGCGCGGCGCCGTGCGCGGCGCGATCGCCCTCGGCGCCGTGCTCGCCGCCTCCGTGCTGGGCGCCTGCGGGGGCGGCGACGCGACGCTCCCGGGCCTCGACGACGCTGCAGCGCCTGCGGCGGCGACGGTGCCGGCGCCCGTGCCGGACCCGGGCGCGGGGCTCGAGGTGCGCGCGGGTGCGCCGCGGGAGGCGGCGCCCTTGCCCGAGGGGGACGGGCCGCCGGACGCGGCGCGGGTGGAGGCCGACTGGAGGGCCGGGCTCGCGGGCTGGTACGCGTGTCTCGCGCGGCCGGGCCGGTGCGACGCGTCGTTCGCGGTGCCGGGGTCGGCGTGGGCGGGCGCGTTCGCGGCCGAGGTGGGCGAGGCGGCGGCCAAGGTGCTCGCCGACGCCGACGGACCCGCGGCGCACCGCGTCGTGGTGCGCGAGGTGACCGCGCGCGGCGACGAGGCGACGGTGGTGGCGTGCGCGTACGACAGGCGGCGATTCACGCTCGGCGGATACGGCTGGGAGGTGCGCAACTGGACGACGCGCATGACGTGGGGGCTGCGGTGGCACGCGGGCGCGTGGCGCTGGGAGTCGCTCGAGGAGCGGATCACGCACCTCGGCGAGGACGGGTGCGGCGATGGGGCCTAGGTCGCGGGGCGGCGCTGCCCTCTGCGCGGCGCTCGGTGTCGTGCTGGGCGCGTCGGTCGGTGTCGCGCCGGGCGCGACGCAGGCCGATGCGTCGCTGCCGGCGGACGGCGACGCGATCGTGCGCGACGTGACGGGCGGCGTCGACGGCGCGCGCCTGATGGCGGGCGTGCGCATCGGGCGCGCGGAGGACGACCGCACCTCGACCGGGTGCGAGTGGTCGCCGTCGGTGCCGCACGACGCGGGGATCGGCCGGCAGACCGAGGTGACGCGCGAAGAGGACGGCATCACCTTCCGCCTCCACGACTGCGACTGCCCCGACGCCGAGACGACGTATCACTGGCTGCCCGAGACGTCGGTCGACCGCATCGCCTGGGACGTCGCCGACGTGATGTACGCGATGGTGCCGGCGCCGATCGGGCGGTTCGCCCCGCCGGCGGACCGCGGCACGGTCCTGGTCGACACGTGGTTCTGGGTCGACGCGGCGATCTGGCGGCCGCACTCGGTGACGGCCTGGGTGCCGTCGCCGCGCGGGCCGATCACGGTGACGACCACGGCGGTGCCGCGGCGCCTCGAGCTCGACCCCGGCGACGGTCCGCTCGGGCGCGGGCCGGTGTCGTGCGTCGGCCCCGGCACGCCGTGGCGACCGGGCGACGGCGACGCACGCGAATCACAGTGCAGTCATTCGTGGCGGCGATCGTCGGCGATGCATCCGCTCGGCCGATTCCCCGCCCGACTGTCGATCCAGTGGGAGGTGTCGTGGAAATCCAACACCGGAGCGGGTGGGCGGCTGCCCGACGTGCGCACGTCGCTGCCGCACTTGGTGCGCGTGCGCGAGTGGCAGGCGCTCGTCGACGGCTGACGCGCGACGAATCGGCGTCCGCCGTGCCTCGCGCGGTAGTGTGATCGCAACGCCGGAGACGGCGGACGCCACATTCACGGGTCGTTGCGCGAGTTGCGACCCACGGCGGTGCCTCGGTGCCGCCAGCCAGAAGAAAGACAGCACAATGCCAACCGGTACCGTCAAATTCTTCAACGACGAGAAGGGTTACGGATTCATCCAGCGCGCCGACGGCGAGCCGGACGTCTTCGTCCACTTCTCCAACATTGAGGGCACCGGGCGCCGCACGCTCATCGCTGGCCAGCAGGTCGAGTTCGAACTCGGCCAGGGCCGCAAGGGCGTCGAGGCGCACAACGTCCGCGCGATCGCCTGACCTCGCGCGCGACGGCGCACCCCGCGACATAACCAGAGTGGTAGTCGCGCGCCCCGGCACTGGCGCCGCGCGGATACCGTGACCGACGTGTCAGCCGCACGCGACGCGATCCTGCTCGACCGCAGGTACGCGGCCGTCCTCGGGTCGATCGGCGACGACGCGCTCGCGACCCTCGCGCGCGGCGTGCCGGAGCGGCTGCGCGACGACTTCGCCCGCACGGTCGGCCTGCGCGCCGGCGCCTACGACGACGCCGGCCTCGGCGCCATGGTGCGCGTCGGCGTCGGGCAGCGCCGAGCGTGGCTGGATGCCGGCGTGATGCTCTCGGAGGCGTGCACCGAATGGTGCATCGAGGAGCTGGGCGCCGCGCAGGAGGATCCCAACGTCGAGGCGCTGCGTGAGGTGCTGCCGGGCGCGATCGAGCGCTTCGGGCTGGACGCGGCGCGACTCATGGCCGTGCAGTACTCGACGACGCTGCAGGGCTTCAAGCGGCTGATGGCGGAGGATCCGCGATTTGCGATCCCGAGCGACGGCGGCGGCGGCGCGTCGGGTGCATCGGGTGCGTCGGGCAGCTCGTCGGGCAATCCGTCGGCGCGCGCGCCGCCCGCCGACGAGGACCGCGAGGCCAAGCGTCGCGCGCGACGCGAGCGTCAGGCGCGCGAGCGCGAGGCGCGGCGCCGCTCGCAGGGCCGCGCCTGACGCGAGCGGGGGACGCGTCGTGACGCTGCGGCTGTGCGTGCTCGACGGTCGCGCGCACGCGGTGATCGACGCCGGCGGCGAGGGCGGTCGCGCGCTCGACCTCGAGCGTGCGACGGGCGGGCAACTGCCCGCGGACCCGATGGCGTGCTACGCGGCCTGGGATCGGGTCCGGGCGGGCGCGGGCGTCGTGCTCACCGAGGCCGCGTCGCCCAACCCGCACGCGACGGTGCGCGCGGCGACGCGGCCATTCGCCAATGCCGAACTGGGGAATCCGTCGCCCCGGCCATCGCAGGTCTTCGCCGTGGGGATCAACTACCGGGCCCACGCCGCCGAGATGGGCAACCCCGTGCCGACGGTGCCGCTGATCTTCGGCAAGTGGCAGAGCGCCATCGCGGCGCCCCACGCGCCGGTGCGGCTGGTGGGCGAGACGTGCGACTTCGAGGCCGAGCTGGTGATCGTGGTCGGCGCGGGCGGGCGCGACGTGCCGGAGGCGCGGGCGTGGGACGCGGTCGCGGGGCTGTGCGTGGGGCAGGACCTCTCGGACCGGACGCTGCAGTACGCGGGGACGCCGCCGCAGTTCGGGCTCGGCAAGAGCCGCGCTGGCTTCGCGCCGTACGGGCCGTGGGTGACGGACGCGGCGGGGCTCGCGTCGCGCGACGACCTGGCGATCGCGTGCCGCGTGTCGGGCGAGACGATGCAGGCGTCGCGCACGAGCGACATGGTGTTCGGCGTCGCGGCGGTGGTGGCCTACCTGTCGGCGGTCGTGGAGCTGCGGCCGGGCGACGTGATCTTCACGGGCACGCCGCCGGGCGTGGGCGCGGGGCGGACGCCGAAGCGATTCCTGCGGGCGGGGGACGTGATCGAGACGACGGTCGAGTCGCTCGGCACGATCACGACGCGCTGCACCTGACGCTCGCTACCCTCTCGCCGTGGCGTGCACGATCATCGCGGAGTGCTGCCAGAATCACAACGGTGACCTCGAGATCCTGAAGCGGATGGTCCACGCGGCCGCCGAGGCGGGCGCGGACTTCGCCAAGATCCAGGGCTTGCGGTCGGGTGAGCTCGCCTATCGCGAGCGGTTCGAGCGCGGAGCCGTCGACGCCGATGGGACGGTGCGTGTGATCACGAGGCCGTTCGCCGCAGAGCGCGAGCGGCTGTCGCGTCTGGACCTCACCGACGAGGACGAGGCGTGGTTCGTCGAGGAGTGCCGGCGGGCGGGGATCCGCTCGATGATCACCGCCTTCACACGCCATTCTGCGGCGCGGTTCGCCGCCGCCGGCTTCGACGCGGTGAAGATCGCGAGCTACGACTGCCGGTCCGTGCCACTCCTGCGGGAGGTCGCCGAGGCATTCGACGAGGTGTACGTCTCGACGGGCGCGTCGTACGACGAGGAGATCGCGCGGGCCGCAGAGCTGTTCCGACCGGCGCAGCTCGCGCTGTTGCACTGCGTCACGATCTACCCCACCCCGCTCGACCAGCTGCACATGCGGCGGATGGGGTGGCTCCGCGACTTCGTGCCGCGCGTGGGGTTCAGCGACCACACGAAGCCGGCCGAGACGGGGCTGCGGGCATCGATGCTCGCCCTCGCCGAGGGGGCGGGGGTGCTGGAGCGACACTTCACCGTGCTGGAGCCGGCCGAGACGCGCGACGGTCCGGTGTCGGTGGATCCGCGACAACTGGCCGAACTCCGGCGCTTCGCCGACCTCGACGCCGCGACCCGCCGCGAGCAGCTCGCGGCGGAGTGGCCCGACTGGGAGGTCGGGCTCGGCGCGGCGCAGCGCGACCTCTCGCACGCCGAACTGCTCAACCGCGACTACTACGGCGGCCGCGTG
>CAXRBC010000010.1:0-2211 GCA_964228515.1 Ilumatobacteraceae bacterium | reverse complement strand
GCGACCTTGGAGGCGACCCCGCGCAGGAGCATGCGTACGAGAGCCCTGGTGCCGACCGCGGCGGCGCTCATCTGACGCTCGAACTGCGACTGCCAGAAGATCGCCCCGAATGCGGCATCGAACGACCCGGGGATGCAGCTGCGGAGCAGGTTGTTCGCGCCCGAGAACAGCACGATGGGGCCGGAGAGCTCCTCGGTCCCCATCAGGTGGGTGACGATGGCCTCTTGCGTCGACGTGAGCGCGCGGCCCCCGTAGTTGCGCCACGACCATCGGGTGGAGGCGCTGAGGCGACTCGCGATCGTCGCGGCGTCGCTCGTGGCGCCGATGCCGAAGGCCGTGCTGCCGCCGACCAGCAGCGCCGTCGGCCGGTCGGGGTCGGCGCCGACGACGGTGCGCAGGCCGCGGGCGTCGGTGGTGACGGACGGGTAGGACGCCTGCGGGGGGTGGAAGTACATGAGGTGCGGCACCCAGCGCTGGCGCTCGCCCAGCGCGTCGTAGTCCCGCATCTGGGGGACGATCGCGTTGCGCCGCTCGACGGCGCCCCGCGGGCCGCGCGACGTCAACGGTCGCGGAGCTTCGCGAGCAGGCGCAGGATCTCGAGGTACAGCCAGACCAGCGTGACCAGCAGGCCGAACGCCGCGAACCACTCAATGTGCTTGGGCAGCCCGGCTCGCTCACCCTCCTCGATGAAGTCGAAGTCCAGTGCCAGGTTGGCCGCCGCGATGCCCGCGACGACGAGGCTCAGCACGATGCCGAGCGGGCTGGAGCTCGAGAAGAACGAGAGGCTCGCCCCGAAGAGGCTCGCGATCAGCGACACGCCGTAGAAGAGCGCGATGCCCAGCGTCGCCCCCATCACGATCCGACGCATGCGGGCGCTCACGCGGATGACGCCCGAGCGGTACAGCACGAGCATCACGACGAACACGCCCATGGTCGCGCCCACGGCCTGCAGCACGATGCCGTCGTACTGGGCCTCGAACGCCCGCGAGATCGCCCCGAGGAACAGGCCCTCGGCGATCGCGTAGACGGGCGCGAGGAATCGCGCCATCGTGGCCTTGAACGACATGACGAGCGCGAGCCCGAGGCCCACGAGGGCGGCCGCCATCGTCCAGCCCGGCAGCACGAGGCTGCCGTCCGCGGCGGTCGGCACCGCCATCCAGCCGACGAGCGCGGCGAGCAGCAGCAGCGCGGTGAGCAGCAGCGCGGCACTCGCGGCGCCGCCGGCCGTCATCGTCTCGCCCGCGGCGCCGGGACGCCACGGCGAGATGGGGCCATCCGTCATCGGCGGCTGCCACTGCGCGGGACGCGACTGCGGCGCGGCCCAGCCGGCCTCGCCGGGGTGACGCTCGGCGGCTCGTGAGAAGGTGCGCTCGTTGAGGATCGGGTTGGACATGCCACGGATCGTACCGATGCGGGGGCCACCGCGCCGAGCGCAGCGCGGCGCGGCATTCCCAACGGTCTCCGCGGCGCGGAGCAGTGCGGTGTGGTGCACCGCGGCTTTGTTCGCCGAGCGGGTGGCGCCGCTTGACATCGTCGGTATCGTGTGGCGCGTCACACACCGACGTGACGAGAAAGCGAAGGTTCTCCGCGTGGCCAAGGAGCGCATCGACCGCGACGAGGAGGATCTCGTCAGGCTCGACCTGACCGACATCGGGCAGTACGTCCTGCTCACGAAGGACGACGAGGTCCGCCTCGCCAAACTCATCGAGGAGGGCAAGGCCGCCGAGGCCCAGCTCGCGAAGTCCGACAAGTCGCTCACGCAGACCAAGCGCCGCGAGATGCAGAAGATCGTGCGCGCCGGTCACAAGGCCGAGCGCCAATTCGTGCAGTCCAACCTGCGACTCGTCGTCTCGATCGCCAAGAAGTACCAGGCGTCCGGGCTCCCGCTCCTCGACCTCATCCAGGAGGGCAACCTCGGCCTGATGCACGCGGTCGAGAAGTTCGACTGGCGCAAGGGCTTCAAGTTCTCCACCTACGCCACATGGTGGATCCGCCAGGCGATCACGCGCGGCATCGCCAACACGGGCCGCACCATCCGCCTCCCCGTCCACGCGGGCGACACACTCGCGCGCCTGCAGAAGGCCCGCTCGCGCCTCGAGCTGAAGTTCGGCCGCCCCGCGACGCTCGCGGAGCTCGCCGCCGAGGTCGAGATGCCGGAGGACAAGGTCACCGAGGCGCTGCGCTTCGCCGCCGAGCCGCTCTCGCTGTCCG
>CAXRBC010000009.1:0-6736 GCA_964228515.1 Ilumatobacteraceae bacterium | reverse complement strand
GGCGCGGGCGCGGGCGCGGGCGCGGGTGCGGGCGCGGGGGCGGCGGCGCGCGGCGCGGGCGCGGGTGCCGGCGCGGCGGTCGCGGCAGGTGCGGCGGCAGGCGCAGGTGCGGGAGCGGGCGCCGCGGCACCTGCGCCGACCACGGCGATCACGGTGCCGACGGCGACGGTCTCGCCCTCCTTCACGCGGATCTCGGAGAGCGTGCCGGCGACGGGCGACGGCACCTCGGTGTCGACCTTGTCGGTCGAGACCTCGAACAGCGGCTCGTCGGCGGCGACGACGTCGCCCACCTTCTTGAACCAGCGCGTGATCGTGCCCTCGGTGACGGTCTCGCCGAGCTGCGGCAGGGTGACGTCGGCCATGGCTGGGTCAGTCTCGCACGGGCCGCGTCACGAGTTGAAGCTCCGGCCCGTGAGACTCAGCACGGTCTCGCCGAAGAGCTCGCTCAGGCTCGGGTGCGGCTGGACGAACGCGGCGATCTCGTCGACCGATGCCTCCCAGTTGACCGCGAGGTAGCCGCCCGACAACTGCTCCGTGACCCACGGCCCGACCATGTGCACGCCGAGCACCTGACCCGCGGTGCCGTCGGGGCGCTTCTTGGCGATCACCTTCACGAGGCCGTCCGGCTCGCCGAGGATCATCGCGCGGGAATTGGCGCGGAAGTGGTGCTTGGCCACCACCACGTCGTGCCCCGCCGCGCGCGCCTCCTCCTCGGACGGGCCCGCCCACGCCACCTCGGGGTGGCAGTAGATCGCCCAGGGCACGCGGTCGTAGGCGACCGGCGAGGCCGGCTCGCCGCGCATGTGCCGCACGGCGCGGCTCGCCTCGGCGTAGGCCACGTGCGCGAGCTGCGGCGTCGCGACGAGGTCACCGATCGCGTACACGCCGGGCTCGCCCGTGCGGCACCACTCGTCGACGACCACGAAGCCCCGCTCGTCGGTGCGCACGCTCGTGCCCGCGAGGCCGAGTCCGTCGGCGAAGGGTCGGCGCCCGACGGACACCACGACGGCGTCGACGTCCACGTGCGTGTCCCCGTACGCCACTCGCACGCCACCGTCGGGCGCCGGCGCGTGCCCCGTGACGCGCACGCCCGTGGCGATCGTGATGCCCTTCTTCGCGAAGGTCTTGACGACCACCGCGGCGAGGTCGGGGTCGAGGCCGGGCAGGATCTTGGGCAGGCCCTCGAGGATCGTCACGGTCGCGCCGAGGTCGGCGAACGTGGAGGCGAACTCGCAGCCGATCGCGCCGCCGCCGATGACGGCGACGCGCGCCGGCACGCGCTCGAGCATCAGGACCTCGTCCGACGTCATGATCGGGCCCCCGGGCTCGAAGCCGGGGATCACGCGCGGCACCGAGCCGGCCGCGAGGATCACGTGGTCGCCCGTCACGGCGCGCGAGGAGCCGTCGGCCATCGCCACGGTCACGGTGCGTGCGGCACCCAGGGCACCCGTGCCCTGCAGGTACGTCACCTTCTTCTTCTTGACCAGGCCAGTGAGCCCCGCCACGAGACCCGCGACGATGCGCTGCTTGCGCGCCTGCGCGACGGCGAAGTCGACGGCCGGCTCGCCCGCCGAGATGCCGAACTCCTTGGCGTGCGCGACGTGGCGGCGCACCGCTGCGGTCTCGAGGAACGCCTTGGCCGGGATGCACCCACGGTTGAGGCACGTGCCACCGATCGTGTCGCGCTCGACCAGCGCGACGCTCATGCCCGCCGAGGCGGCGTAGAAGGCGGAGGCGTATCCGCCGGGTCCGCCGCCGACCACGACGAGATCGAAACGGTCGGCCACGGCGACACCACGGTAGCGGCGGTGCCGCGCGCGGGGCCGGGCGCGCCGCGCGCCGTCAGCGTGAAATCAGCAACAATTGCGCGCCGCCGGCGACGAGGATCGCGACGCCGCAGAGCAGCGCGAGGAGGATGAGACGTCGCGTGCTCACGCGGCGAAGTGTAGGTTCGCCCCCGTGGCGTCGCGCACCGCGGGCACTCGCGTCGACCGCTCCGAGCACGCGCGGCTCTCGTCCGAGCGGCTCCGCGCGCGATTCGCGGAGTACGGATTCACGGGTCTCGACCAGCTGCGCTGCCGCGAGCGGGCCCGCGTCGGGGGCGAGGTGCGCATCATGCGGATCCAGCCCCGCAGCGGCGTGCCGGCCGTGGAGGCCGTGATCAGCGACGGGAGCGGCGAGCTCACCGTCATCTTCAGCGGGCGGCGCATCATCCCGGGCATCGAGCACGGACGTTGCCTGGCGGTCGAGGGCGTCGCCTACCGCGACGGCGACCGCACGGTCATGCTCAACCCGCGCTACACGCTGCTCGCCTGACGCGGCCACCCGCGCGGCGGTCTATCCGACGAGGACCCGCGCGACCTCGACCTCGGCGTCCTGCGTGGTGAGCACCATGACCTCGTCGCCGACGTGCAACTTCGTGTCCGGGGTCGGCGGGAGCACCGTGCCACCCCTCACGATCGCGACGACGGTGGCGCTGCGCGGCATGCGCAGCTGTTGGATCGTGCGGTCGATCGCGGGCGAGCCCGCCGCGAGCGTCACCTCGGCCAGCTCGGCGTGCCCGCCCTTCAGATCGAGCAGCTTCACGAAGTTGCCGACCGAGACCGCCTCCTGCACGAGGCCGGTGAGCAGGTGGGGCGTCGACACGGCCACGTCCACGCCCCACATCTCGTTGAACATCCAGTAGTTCTTCGGGTTGTTGACCCGCGCGATGACGCGCGGTGCGCCGAACTCCTGCTTGGCGAGCAGGGAGATCACGAGGTTGTCCTCGTCGTCGCCGGTGACCGCGGCGACCACGTCCGAGGCCTGCACGCCGGCAGCGGCCAGGACGTTGGCGTCGCAGGCGTCGCCGAGATGCACGCGGATGCCCTTGGACTCCTCCTCGCGACCGTACTCACGTGCGACCGCCGGGTCGCTCTCGAGGATGACGACCTCGTGGCCGGCCGCGACGAGCTGCTCCGCCGTGAAGCGCCCGACGCTCCCCGCCCCTGCGACGAGCACCCTCACGACGCACCGCCCGCGAGGTGGACGTCCAGCGCGGCCACGTCACCGCTCGCGCACGCGAAGTAGGCGATGTCGCCCTGCTGCACGAGGGTCTCGGCGTCGGGCACGCTCGCGGCGCCGAGGCGCCGCAGCGCGACGACGCGCGCGGTCGCGGTGCCGGTCTCGAGCACGGGCCGGCCGACGAAGGCGTCGGGCAGGCTGCGCTCGACGAGCACCACCGCGAAGCTCGGGTCGGTCCACTCCACCGCCGGCAGGTCGGGCAGGATGCGGCGCAGGATCCGCTCGGACGTCCATTTCACCGTCGCGACGGTGGCGATGCCGAGGCGCTCGTAGATCTCGGCGCGGCGCGGGTCGTAGATGCGCGCCACGACGCGCGGGACCCCGAAGTTCTCGCGTGCCACTCGGGCGACGAGGATGTTGGAGTTGTCGCCGTTGGTGACCGCGGCCACCGCGGCTGCGCGCTCGATGCCGGCGGAGCGCAGCACGTCGCGGTCGAAGCCGATGCCGGCGATCGCCTGGCCGGCGAACCGCTCGCCCAGCCGCTTGAAAGCCTCGGGCTTGCGGTCCACGACCGCCACCGAGTGCCCGCCCTGCTCGAGCTCTCGCGCGAGCGTGCTGCCGACGCGGCCGCAGCCGACGATCACGACGTGCACGAGCGACGAGCATACGCGCGCCCGCGGCCCCGCGGGCCGCACGGCGTGTGCGAGGCTGGTCGCGCATGGCACCGCGATCGGTCGAGGTCAAGAAGTTCCTCTTCGGCGCCAAGATCTCGTCGCACGAGGAGCACCACCACCGCCTGAAGAAGCGCGTGGCGCTCCCCGTCTTCGCCAGCGACGCGATCTCCTCCACCGCGTACGCGACCGAGGAGATCCTCATCGTCTTCCTGTCGCTCGCGGCCGTCGGCGCGACCGCGTACGACAACCTGGTGCCGATCGCGATCCTCGTCGTGATCCTGCTCGCGATCGTCGTCTCGAGCTATCGCCAGACGATCTACGCGTACCCGAAGGGCGGCGGCTCCTACATCGTCTCGCGGGAGAACCTGGGCCGTTACCCGTCGCTCGTGGCCGGCGCGTCGATGCTGGTCGACTACGTGCTCACCGTCGCCGTGTCGGTCGCCGGCGGCGTGGCTGCGATCGTGTCGGCCTTCGGGTCGCTGGCCCCGTGGCGCGTGCACATGTGCGTGGGGTTCATCGCCATCCTCACCTTCGCCAACCTCCGCGGTGTCAAGGAGTCGGGCGCACTCTTCGCGCCGCCGACCTACCTGTACATCGCGAGCCTGATCATGCTGATCGGCGTCGGTCTGTGGAAGGTCTACTTCCGCGACCTCGGGCCCATCGACCACTCGGGCGCCGTCGAGCGCGAGCTCCTCGCCGGTGCCAACGATCTCACGCTCTTCTACTTCCTCAAGGCGTTCTCGTCCGGCGCGGTCGCCCTCACCGGCATCGAGGCCGTCGCGGACGGCGTCCCGGCGTTCGAGCCACCCGAGCCGCGCAACGCATCCCGCACGCTCATGATGATGGCGATCGTCCTCGGCACGTCGTTCTTCGGTCTCAGCGTGCTCGCCCAGCACCTCCAGCCGCTCAAGGACCACGAGGGCGAGATCAAGATCACGGTGCTGGCCCAGATGGCCGAGCAGGTCTACGGCGGACGGGGCGTCATGTTCTTCGTCACCCAGTTCGCGACCTTCGGCATCCTCGTCCTGGCGGCCAACACGGCGTACGCCGACTTCCCGCGCCTCTCCTCGATCATCGCCAAGGACCGATTCCTCCCCCGCCAGTTCGAGAATCGCGGGGACCGCCTCGTGTTCTCCAACGGGATCATCGTGCTCGGGGTCGCCGCCGCCGCCCTCGTGGTGGCCTTCGGCGGCATCGTCAACGCGCTGATCCCCCTCTACGCCGTCGGCGTGTTCACCGGATTCACCCTCAGCCAGACCGGCATGCTCGTGCGTCACCGCACGCTGCGCGAGCCCGGCTGGCGGGTGCGCGCCTTCTTCTCCGCGGTCGGCGCCCTCACGACGCTCTTCGTCGCGGGGATCGTGGTCGTCGTCAAGTTCACCGACGGGGCGTGGATCCCCGCGGTCGTGATCCCGTCGATGATGTTCGGCTTCACGCTCATCAAGCGGCACTACGAACGCGTGCACCGCCAGCTCGCCGTCGAGCAGGGGTACGTGGCGCCGCACCACACGCACTTCGTCGTCGTGCTGGTCAACCGCGTCAACCGAGCGACCCTCAAGGCGATGAAGTACGCCGAGAGTCTCAGGCCCGACCGCGTGCTCGCGCTCTCGCTCATCAGCTCGGCGGACGAGGGGACGGAACTCGCGCGGGAGTGGGAGCGCCACGGGCTGACGATCCCGCTCGAGACGCGCATGGACGAGTACCGCGACCTCACGCAGTCCGTCGTCGAGGCGATCAACGAGTACGACGACGAGTCCTCGGACGACCTGATCACGGTCGTCATCCCGGAGTTCGTCACCTCGGTGGGCTCGGGCTGGCTGCACAATCAGTCGGCGCTCGGCATCAAGCTGCGGCTGCTGCGGCGACCCAACACCGTCGTGACGTCCGTCCCGATCCTGATCGACGAGGAGGCCGAGCGTGGCTGAGCGCATGCGTGTGGTGGTGAGCGGGGCGAGCGGTCTCATCGGCACGGCGCTGTGCAACTCGCTGGCGCGCGACGGTCACGCGGTGACGCGGCTCGTGCGACGCGAGGCGGGCGCGGGCGAGTCGCGGTGGGACCCGGCGGAGGGCCGCATCGACGCGGCCGCGATCGAGGGCTCGGACGCCGTGGTGCACCTCGCCGGCGCGGGGATCGGTGACCGGCGCTGGACGGCGGCCTACAAGCGCGAGATCCTCGAGAGCCGCACGCGCTCGACCGGCGTGCTGGCCTGTGCGATCGCGGGCGCGACCCGCAGACCCGCCGTGTTCGTCTCCGGATCGGCGATCGGCTGGTACGGCCCGCGCGGCGACGAGCCGCTCGGCGAGACGGCGTCGCGCGGCGCCGGATTCCTCTCCGACGTCTGCGCGCAGTGGGAGGCCGCGGCCGCCGGTGCGGGCGTGCGCACCGTGCTGCTGCGCACCGGCATCGTGCTGTCGCCTCGCGGGGGTGCGCTCGCCAAGCAGCTGCCGCTGTTTCGCCTCGGGCTCGGCGGCAGGTTCGGCAACGGGCGTCAGTGGCAGTCGTGGATCGACGTGGACGACGAGGTACGCGCCATCCGCCATGCGATCGACTCGCGCCTCGAGGGCCCCGTCAACCTCACGGCTCCCGAGCCCGTGACGGGCGCCGAGTTCGCCCGCACGCTGGCGCGCGTGCTGCGCCGCCCCGCGCTGCTGCCGATCCCCGCGTTCGGCCCACGCCTCCTGCTCGGCCGCGAACTCGCCGACGCGCTGCTCTTCACCGGCCAGCGCGTGACACCCGACGCGCTGACGCGCTCCGGGTTCGCGTTCTCGTATCCGACGCTCGAGGCGTCGCTGCGCCACCTGCTCGCCCGGTGACGCTCGACGCCGTCGTCGTCGGCGCGGGGCTCGCCGGGCTCTCCGCCGCCGGCGCGCTGCGCCGCGCGGGTCGCTCAGTGCTCGTGCTGGAGGCGCAGGACGGAGTCGGCGGGCGCGTGCGCACGGACCGCGTCGACGGCTTCACGCTCGACCGCGGGTTCCAGGTGCTGCTCACGGCGTATCCCGAGGTGCGCGAGCGCCTCGACCTCGGGGCGCTGGATCTGCGCGAGTTCGACCCCGGGGCG
>CAXRBC010000008.1:0-24695 GCA_964228515.1 Ilumatobacteraceae bacterium | reverse complement strand
GTGTACTCGTCGCGCTCGAGGCGCTCCTCGAGCGACGAGAGGTCGCGCCCGGCCTCCTCGGCGTTGGCCGCCATGAGCTTGGCGAGCATCCCGTCGAGGTCGAGGTTGCGCAGCGTGCGGTAGAGGTAATACGTGCCGCCGACGGGGCGGCCCGGCTCCATGCCCGCGTAGCGGCGCACCGACTGCTTGGCCAGCGCCCGCATCGCGCCCTGGTCGCCCCGCATGAGGGCCCGCAGCAGCATCTGCGCCAGCTCCTCCGCGGTGAGCGAGTCGAGCCCGCCGCCCGCGCCGCCGCGGCCCTGACCCTGACCCTGCGCGGCACCCGCGCCCGCGGCACCGTCGCGGTCCTGCTCGTCGCGCCAGAACTCCTCGAGCCCCGGCGCCGCGTCGTCGCCCGCCAGCCGGTACTCGGGTCCGCGCAGCGAGAAGTACACCTCGAACACGGTCTCGAACACGCGCCAGTGCGCCGCGTCCTTGACCAGCGTCGCGCCCAGCGCGGCCTTGAACGCCTCGCGGTCCTCGATGGGGATGACCTTGACGGCCTCCATCGCGTCGAGGTTCTCCGTGAGGCTCACGGGCAGGCCCGCCTCGCGGAGCTCCTGCACGAACCCCGACATGAGGTCCAGCACCGGCACGGCGGACCCCTACTTGTCGACCGAGAGCTCTTTGACGGCCTTCGCGATGTCGCTCTGGTACTTGAGCAGAATGTGCAGCGTCTCCTTGGCCTGCTCGGCGTCCACGTGGTCGATCCCGAGCAGGATCAGCGTGCGCGCCCAGTCGAGCGTCTCGCTCACCGACGGCGCCTTCTTGAGATCGAGCTGGCGGATGCTGCGCACGATGCGCGCGATCTGGTCGGCGAGGTTGGCCGAGATGTCGGGCACCTTGGCCTGCACGATGGCCTTCTCGCGCTCGAGGTCGGGATAGTCCACGTGCAGGTAGAGGCAGCGCCGCTTGAGCGCCTCCGAGAGCTCGCGCGTGTTGTTGGACGTCAGGAACACGAGCGGCACCTGCGTCGCGGTCACCGTGCCGAGCTCGGGGATGGACACCTGGTACTCGGAGAGCACCTCGAGCAGCAGTGCCTCGGTCTCGACCTCGACGCGATCCACCTCGTCGATGAGCAGGACCACCGGGTCCTTGGAGCGGATCGCCTCGAGCAGCGGGCGCGTCAGCAGGAACTCCTCGGTGAAGATGTCGTCCTGCACGTCTCCCCAGGCGTCACCCGCGCGATCGGCCTGGATGCGCAGCAGCTGCTTCTTGTAGTTCCACTCGTACAGCGCCTTGGACTCGTCGAGGCCCTCGTAGCACTGGAGGCGGATCAGCCGCGCGCCCGTGAGCTCGGCGACGCTCTTGGCGAGCTGCGTCTTGCCGGTGCCGGCCGGACCCTCGACGAGGATCGGCTTGCCGAGCCGCTGCGCGAGGTACACGACGCCGGCGATGCCCTCGTCGGCGAGGTAGCTGACCTTGCGGAGACCCTCGCGCACCTCCTGCACCGACGAGAAGGCCGACGTCACCCGCGAGACGCTAGCCGCTGCGGGACGCGGGTCGCTGCGAGACTGAGGGGCGATGGCCCGGGCGCACGTCACGGTCGCCGCGGGCACCGCGGCGAGCCGCATCACCGGACTCGTGCGCGTCGTCGTCTTCGGCGCCGTGATCGGCCAGACCGCGCTCGCCGACGCCTACGACGTGGCCAACAACGCGCCCAACGTCGTCCACGAGCTGCTCCTCGGCGGCGTGCTCGCCGCCACGCTCGTGCCGCTCCTCACGCGCCACCTCGACCGCGACGACGACGCGGCGATGCGCGCGATCCTCGGCACCGCGGTCGCCGCCGTGCTCGCGCTGACCGTCGTCGGCGTCGCGATCGCGCCCCTGGTCGTGCGCGCCTTCACGCTGGATCCGGCCGCCGCGGTGGACGCCGACGAGTTCCGCCGCGTCGCCACCGACCTGACCCGCGTCTTCATGCTGCAGATCGCCGGATACGGCCTCACCGCCGTGGGGAGCGCGGTGCTCAATGCGCGGCGGCGCTTCGCCGCCGCCGCGTGGGCGCCGGTGCTGGCCAACGCGCTGACCATCGCCGCGCTCCTCGGGCTGCGGGCCGACCTCGCCCGACACCCCGCGCTCGCCGACGCCGCGCGCGGCGGCGGCGCATTCGCCTGGCTCTCGCTCGGCTCCACGGTCGGCATCCTCGCGATGGCCGCCGTCGTCGTGGTCGCCGCCGCGCGCGCCGGCACGCGCCCGCCGGCGCCACTGCCGCGCCCGAGCCACCCGGCGGTGCGCGAGCTGCTGCGCGCCTCGGGCTGGTCGGTGGCGTACATCGCGACCAACCAGCTCGCACTCGTGGTCGTGAAGAACCTCGCCGACCCCGGCAGCGGCGGCGTCGACGCCTACGCCAAGGCCTTCACCATCTTCCAGCTGCCCCACGGGCTGGCCGCCGTCACGATCGCCACCACCGCGGCGCCCGAGCTCGCGCGGCTCGCGGCTCGCGCGGCCGGCGGGGGCGGCGCGGCGGCGGACGAGTCGGCCCGCGGCGAGTTCTCCGCCCGGTTCGTGCGCGCGGCGCGCGCCACGGCGTTCCTCGCGCTGCCGGCCTCGCTCGGGCTGCTCGCGCTCGCGCGCCCGCTGGTCGCGGCGCTGCTGGAGCGCGGCGCGTTCGACGCCGCGGCGACGACCGCCACCTCCCGGGCGCTCGCCGGACTCGCGGTGGGGCTGGCCGGATTCTCCCTGTACCTGCTGGCGCTGCGCGGCTTCTACAGCCACGGCGACACGCGCACGCCGTTCGTCATCAACGCGGGACAGAACGCGCTCAACGTGGTGCTCGCCGTCGCGCTCGCGGGACGTCTCGACGTGCTGGGCCTCGGCCTCGCGTTCTCCGGTTCGTACCTCGTCGCGGCCGTCGTCGCGCTCGCCGCCCTCGCGCGGCGACACGGCACGCCCGGCGCAGCGCGCACCCTCGCGGGACTCGCGCCGATGGCCGCCGCCGCCGCGGGCATGGGGCTCGCGGTGCGCGCGAGTCGAGAGGTCGTGCTCGGCGCGGCCGACGCGGCCGGCACCGTCGCCGTCGCGCGCACGCTCGTCGGGCTCGTGGTCGGACTCGTCGCCTACGCCGCGCTCACGCTGGCGCTGGGGGTGCCCGAGGCGCGCGCGACGGCGCGCGGGCTGCTCAGCCCGCGAGGATCACGAGGTCGTCGCGATGGATGAGCTCCGCGCGCACGCCCTCGGGCAGGTCTGCGCTGCGCCGGCCGCGCGCGGCCCGCGCCTGGGCGGCTGACGACCCCGCCATCCCCCGGGCGACGACCTCGCCCGCGACGTCGAGCACGCTCACGGTGTCGCCCGGCTCGAAGTCGCCGCGCACCTCGGTGACGCCCGCGTGCAAGAGCGACGAACCCCGCTCGATCAGCGCCCGCCGCGCGCCGTCGTCGACGACAAGCTCGCCGACGGGCTGGGCGGCGAAGGCGATCCAGAGCTTGCGCGCCGACAGCGATCGGTCGTGCGCGACGAACTGGGTGCCCACGCCCGCCGCGCCCGCGGCGGCGTCGCGCAACACCCCGGGCCGGCCCGCCTCCGCGATGACGGTGCGCACGCCGGACCACGACGCGATGCGCGCCGCGGCGAGCTTGCTCGCCATGCCGCCACTGCCACGGTCCCCCGCCGACTCCCCCGCGCGCACGCTCATGAGGGGGTCGTCGGCCTCGACGCGCTCCACGAATCGCGCGCCCGGGTCGCGGGTGGGGTCGGCCGTGTAGAGGCCACGGGTGTCGGTGAGGAGCACGAGCACGTCGGCCCGCACGGCGTGGGCGACGAGGGCGGCGATCCGGTCGTGGTCGCCGAAGCGGATCTCGGCGCTCGCGATCGCGTCGGTCTCGTTGATCACCGGCACGCAGCCGAGCTCGAGCAGCCGCAGCAGTGTGGCGCGTGCGTGCAGGTACTGCGCGCGGTCGATGAAGTCGTGGGGCACGAGCAGCGCCTGTGCGCCGACCAGCCCGTGGCGCGCGAGCGCGGCGTCGTAGAGCGACATGAGCCGGCTCTGGCCGACCGCGGCGAGCGCCTGGAGCGTGAGCACCTCACCGGGGCGCTCCTCGAGACCCAGCGCCGCGACGCCGCCCGCGACGGCGCCCGACGTCACGATCAACACCTCGTGGCCGTCGCGGCGCAGCCCGGCGGCCTCGTCGCACAGACCGCCGATGGCGTCGACGCGCAGTGCGCCGCGCGCGTCGGTGACGGATGAGGTCCCGATCTTGGCCACGATCCGCATGGTGCCCGCCCCTCCCGCGCTCACTCGGGGGTGTAGGTGAAGGTGAAGGAGGCGATGTGGATGGTCGCGCCCTCCTCGGCGCCGTGGCGCGCGAGGAGGCGCGGCACGCCCAGGCCGCGGAGGCGATCCTCGATGTAGTCGAGCGCGTCGGGGATGGTGACGTCGTTGAGCGCCACGGCCCGCTCGACGTCGCGGCCGTGGAGGCGGGACTCGTTGGGACCGAGCGGCTCCACGCGGGTGCCCTCCAGCTCGGGACGCAGCACGATCTCGGAGGGCTCGGGCTCGGGCGCCGTCCGCGCCTCGGCCACGAGCCGCGCGATCGCGCCCACGACCTCGCGCACGCCGCGGCCGACGACCGCCGACATGGCGGGGTGCGGCCAGGCCGCGAGGGTGTCGGCGTCGGCGGCGTCGGGCTTGGTGCCGACGGCGAGGCGCGGCAGGGCCAGCAGTTCAGGCCGGTACGCCAGCAGCTCGCGCAGCAGCACCTCCACCTGCTCGAGCGGCGGCGTGTCGTGCATCGGCACGAGGTCCGCGAGCACGCACAGCACGCGCGCCCGCTCCACGTGGCGGAGGACTTGGTGGCCGAGACCGCGGCCCTCGGAGGCGCCCTCGATGAGCCCGGGCACGTCGGCCATGACGAACTCGGTGTGCTCGTCCAGCCGCACGACGCCGAGGTGCGGCTCCAGCGTCGTGAAGGGGTAGTTGGCCACCTTCGGCCGCGCGGCCGACACCGCGGAGATGAAGGTGCTCTTGCCCGCGTTGGGGTACCCGACGAGCGCCACGTCGGCCATCAGTTTGAGCTCGAGCTTCAGCCAGCGCTCCAGCCCGTGCTCACCTTGCTCGGCGAACTTGGGGGCGCGCCGCGAGTTGGACAGGAAGCGCGCGTTGCCGCGCCCGCCGCGACCGCCAGGGATGGCGAGCCAGCGCGTGCCGTGGTGCGCGAGGTCGGCGAGCACCTCGCCCGAGTACAGGTCGCGCGCCACGGTGCCGACGGGGACGGCCACCTCGAGGTCGCGGCCGCGACGACCGTGCAGGTCCTTGCCCTTGCCCGAGACCCCGTCCTCGCCGCGGCGGTGCGGGTGGTCGCGGAACGAGATGAGCGACGCCACGTTGTGGTCGGCGACCAGCCACACGCCGCCACCGTCGCCACCGTCGCCGCCGTTGGGTCCGCCGTGCACCACGGGGCCCTCGCGGCGGAAACTCACGCACCCCGCGCCGCCGTCACCCCCGCGCACGTTGAGCTGCGCTTCGTCGACGAAGGCGCTCACACGCTCATTGTACGATCGTGACGCATGACGTCGCGCGCGGAATCGTGGGCGAGCACCATGCACGGTCACGCGAGCGACGACGCGACCGACGTGCGCCTCGCGCACGCCGACTCCTGGGCCGGCAGCGGCGTCGCCGACGCGTCCAGGCGCGAGGACCGCGAGGCCCGCGAGGACGCGGCGCTCGCCCCGCTCGCCACCCGAGCCTTCGGCGCGGGCTCCCGCGCGCGGGAGGAGGCGCCCGATCCGTACCGCACCTGCTTCGAGCGGGATCGCGACCGCATCCTGCACGCGGCGTCCTTCCGACGACTCGCGGGCAAGACGCAGGTGTTCGTCTTCCCCGAGGACCACCAGCGCACCCGGCTCACCCACGCCCTCGAGGTCGCCCAGGTCGCCACCTCGGTGGCGCGCGCACTGCGGCTCAACGTCGCGCTCACCGAGGCGATCGCCCTCGGCCACGACTGCGGCCACGGCCCGGGCGGGCACGCGAGCGAGGACGCGCTCTCGCCGTACGTCGACGGCGGCTACGACCACGCCGTCTGGGGTGCGGACGTGACCCTCTCGCCGCTCAACCTCTGCCGCGAGACCCTCGACGGCATCCGCAACCACTCGTGGTCGCGCCCCGCGCCCGCCACGCCAGAGGGCGAGGTCGTGTCGTGGGCGGACCGCATCGCCTACGTCTGCCACGACTTCGAGGACGCCGCCGACACGGGGCTCGTGGCGCCCGACCACCTCCCCGCCGAGGTGCGCGAGACCTGCGGCGTCACCCGCGCGGCGCAGCTGCGCGCATTCGTCACCGCCATGATCGAGGCGGGGCGCGCCACGGGGCGGATCGGCATGGGCGCCGCGCACGCCGAGGCGCTCGCGGCCTTCCGAAAGTTCAACTACGACGCGATCTACATGCGCGACGCGTCGCGGCGGCAGGCCGAGCGCGTGATCGGGCTGCTGCGGGCGCTCGTCGAGCACTACCACGCGCGGCCGACGCTGATGGCGGCGGCGTGGGACGGCGAGGCGGTCGGCGACCCCGGCTCGCCCGAGGCGCTGCGACACGCCGTCACCTACGTGGGTGGCATGACCGATCGCTACGCGTGCCGGCAGGGCGCCGCGCTGCTCTGGTGGGACGCGGCGCGCCTCCCCCAGGGGATCGGCATCTGAGCGCCGACGGGGCGCGCCGCCCGGCCGTCGGGGTGCAGGACCTGTGGATCGACACGGACACCGCGTCCGACGACGCCGTCGCGCTCATCATCGCGCTGCGGCACCCCGGCGTGCGGGTGCACGGCCTCTCGATCGTCGCCGGCAACGTGCCGCTCGAGTCGGGGGTGCAGAACGCCCTGCACGTGCTCGCCACCCTCGGCACGCGGGTGCCGGTGCACGCCGGCGCCGACCGACCCCTCGCGCGTCCCTACGCCTCGGCCCAGATGGTGCACGGCGCCGACGGCATGGGCGACATCGGGCTCGACCTCGCGGGGCGCCAGCCCACCTCGCGGGACGCGGTGCGGGCCATCGTCGCGCACTTCGCCGCGCACCCGGGCACCTGCGACCTCGTCACCCTCGGCCCGTTGACCAACGTCGCGGTGGCCCTGCGCGCCGAGCCGCGCCTCGCCGGCTGGGTCCGCCGATGCGTGATCATGGGCGGCACCGGCGTGCTGCCGGGCAACGTCACGCCGCTCGCCGAGTACAACGTCTGGGCCGACCCCGAGGCGGCGCACGTCGTGCTCGGCGCGGGGATGCGCGTCGAGCTCGTGGGCTGGGACGTGTCGTGGCAGGACGCGGTCGTCGACGACGCGCTCGCCGCGGAGCTGCGGGCACTCGGCCCCGTGGGCCGTTACGCCGTCGACATCCAGAGGATCGTGCGGGAGTTCTGCCGGACCGAGACCAAGATCGACGGCTTCGACCTACCCGACCCCGTGGCGATGTGCGCCGCGATCGACGAGACGGTGGTGGCGCGCGACGTGCACGCTCGGGTGGACGTGCACCTGGGCCACGGCGACGCCCGTGGACAGACGGTGGTCGACCATCTCGGCGTCACGGGTCGCCCGGCCAACGCCCGGGTGATACTGCGCGCGGACCGCGCGCGGTTCGTCGCGATGCTGCGCGACGCGCTGCGGGAGACGGTGCGCTGCGAGGCTGCGGGCTAGGCGCCGGGGAGGACGTCGACGACCTTGCGGCCGCGGCGGCTGCCGAACTTCACGGCGCCGTTGACGAGGGCGAACAGCGAGTCGTCGCTGGCGCGGCGGACGTTCTTGCCCGGGTGCACCTTGGTGCCACGCTGGCGCACGATGATCGAGCCTGCGGTGATCGCGGTGCCGTCGAAGGCCTTGACGCCCAGTCGTTGCGCATTGGAGTCGCGGCCGTTCTTGGTCGAGCCGCCGCCCTTGGTCTTTGACATCGCTCCGCCTTTCGCTCAGCCCTTGGCGATCGAGGTGATCTCCACCACGCTGTAGCGCTGGCGGTGACCGAACCGACGACGCTGGTTGGTGCGCCGCTTGTACGTGAAGCCGTCGATCTTGGGGCCGGAGGCCTCGCCGACGACCTTGCCCTTGACCGAGGCCTTCGCGAGCTCCGTCGGGGTCGCGAGCACGGTGCCCCCGTCGACGACGAGCACGGGCTCGAAGGACACCTCGGCGCCCGCGGCCGCGTCGAGGAGCTCGACGCGGACCTGCTGGCCCTTCTCGACCTTCTCCTGCTTGCCGCCGGCGGCGATGACTGCGTACATGACGGGCATGGATGCTATCGGGGTCAATCCAGCATCGCGAGGTCGAGGGTCATCCCGCGGCCCTCGCAGGCGCGGCAGGTGTCGGCGAAGCTCGCGAGCAGCCCCTCCCCGATGCGCTTGCGGGTCATCTCGACGAGCCCGAGCTCGGAGATCTCGAAGACCTGGGTGCGGGTCTTGTCGCGCGAGAGCGCGTCGCGGAAGCGGTCGATGACGCGCCTGCGATGGTCCTTGACCTCCATGTCGATGAAGTCGATCACGATGATGCCGCCGATGTCGCGCAGCCGCAGCTGGCGGGCGATCTCGTCGGCGGCCTCCATGTTGTTGGCGTACACGGTCTCCTCGAGGCTGCTACGGCCGACGTTCTTGCCCGTGTTGACGTCGATGACGGTGAGCGCCTCGGTGTGCTCGATCACGATCGAGCCGCCCGACGGCAGCCACACCTTGCGGTCGAGGGCCTTGCGGACCTGCTCGTGGATCCGGTGCTCCTCGAAGAGCGGCAGGCCCTTCTCCGACGGGTCGTGGTACTCGACCCGGTCGCGGAACTCGGGGTTGAAGTCGCCGATGTATCGGGCGATGTCGGCGTGCAGCTCGCGGTCGTCCACCACGATGCCGCGGTAGTCGCTGTTGAACTCCTCGCGGATCACGCGCATGGCGATGGACGGCTCGCGGTAGAGCAGGCTCGGGCCGTTGGCCCTGCGGGACCGCTCCTTGATCTCCTCCCACTCCGCGAGCAGTCGGGTCATGTCGGTGCGCAGTTCGTGCTCCGTCGCGTTGACCGCGGCGGTGCGCACGATCACGCCGTGCTCGGCGGGCTTGATGCGCTCCAGGATCGACCGCAGGCGCCGGCGGTCCTCGTCCGGGAGGCGCTTGGAGATGCCGTAGGTCTTGGAGTCGGGCACGAGCACCACGAAGCGCCCGGGGATCGAGACCTCCTGCGTCAGCCGCGCACCCTTGGCGCCGATCGGGTTCTTCGTGACCTGGCACATGATGAGCTGGCGCGAGTGGAGCACGTGCTCGATGCGGGGCGCGGGCCCCTGCTCGACGACGTCCTCCTTGTCGAACTGCACGTCGCCCCGGTACAGCACCGCGTTCTTGGGCGTGCCGATGTCGATGAACGCCGCCTCCATGCCGGGCAGCACGTTCTGCACGCGGCCGAGGTAGATGTTGCCGAGGATCTGGTCGACGTCGTCCTGGTCGCGGCTCACGTAGTGCTCGACGAGGCTGCGCCCCTCGAGCACGGCCACCTGCGTCACGTCACCCGTCTTGTGGACGGCCATGAGGTAGCGCCCGACGGGGCGCCCGTCGCGCTCCTTGCCGCGGCGGCGCTCGAGCAGCTCTGCCTCGATCTCGCTCTCCCGCGCGCGACCGCGACCGCCCCTGCCGCCACCGTCGCGATCACCGTCACGGTCTCCGTCGCGCCGGTCGCGATCCCCGCCGTCGCGGCGTGCGCGCCCGCGGCCGCCCCGCCTGCGGTTGCGGCCCCCGCGACGACCCCGGCGGCGCCGTCCCCCGCCGTCACCGTCACGGTCGCCGTCACGGTCCCGGTCACCGTCGCGATCGCCCTCGCGATCGCCGTCCCGCGCACTGGCGGGCGCCGGACGGCTGTCGCCGACCTTGGGCGCGGGCCGGCTGTCGCCGATCTGCGGCTTGCGCACGAGGGCGCGCTCCCCCGCGGCCTCGTCGTACATGCGGCCCTCGCGCGGCGGCTCGGGCATCTCGTCGGGTCGGCGGCGGTTGCGCCCGCCGCGGCGACCGCGGCGGCGACGGGTCGACGTGTCGCCGTCTCCGGCATCGTCACCCGCGCCCGGCGTCGGGCCGTCGTTCACGTCGTCGTACGAGGACGAGTCGGCGTCCGACTCGCGAAATTCATCGTTCATGCAATCAGCGATCCCTTCGATGGCGCGGCTCCTGCCGCGCCGCGCACCTCGCGCCAGCCTCGCCGTCGCGTCGTGCGTCGTGTGTGGCGGTCAGCCTATCGGGGGGCTCAGGACTTGCGACGCATGTGGATGCTCTCGCACATGCCCAGGAGCAGCGCACTGCCGACGAGGTGCGACCCCCCGTACGACACGAAGGGCAGGGGTAGGCCGCTGACGGGCATGATCCCCATGGTCATCCCGAGGTTCTGGAAGACCTGCCAGAGCAGCATGGAGAAGACCCCGACGACGAACAGCCGGTCGAAGGGCTGTCGCGCCGCCTCCGCGATCGACCAGAGGCGCCAGAGGATGGTGGCGAAGAGCGCGATGACGACGAGCCCGCCCACCATCCCGAACTGCTCCGCGATCGCCGAGAAGGGGAAGTCGCTGAACTGCACGGGCACGTACGCGCCGTTGGTGAGCGGCCCCTGCAGGTAGCCCTTGCCGAGGATGCCGCCGCTCGCCACCGCTCGCTTGGCGAAGCGCACCTGCAGGACGATGCGCTGGAGCTCGGGCGCGGTCGAGTCCTGGTTGAACCATGCGCGGAACCGACCGAGCTGGTAGTCGTTGGCCACGCGCCCCACGACCGTGAGCACCGCGGTGAACACCGAGAGCGCGAGGTAGGTGAAGAAGTAGCGCCGCCGAGCCCCGGCCACCAGGAGCACGCCCAGCACGCCCGCCGCGAGCACCGTCGCCGAGCCGAGGTCGGGCTGCAGCAGGATGAGCCCGACGGGCAGCACGAGCAGCCAGAGCGCGACGGTGAACTGGTGGTAGTCGATGCGCGCGGAGAACGAGTCGGCCGCGTAGGCGGCCACCAGCACCAACACGGCGAACTTCATGAACTCCGCGGGCTGCACCGAGAAGGCCCCGAGGTCGAACGCGAGGCGCGCGCCGCGGGTGACCGCACCCGACACGAGGACGAACACGAGGAGCAGCCCGGTGATCGCGTACCACCACATGCCGCGCTCGCGGATCGGGTCGTGGCCGACCCACATGACGAGCGCGAGCACGCCGACCACGACGGCGAGGTAGATCACCTGGCGCTGCACGTAGTAGAACTCGTCGATCCCGAGGCGCTGCAGGCGCGTGCGCGTCGCCGAGTAGACGGTGAAGGCGCCGATCACGCCGAGCGCGCCGACGGCCGCGAGCAGCACCCAGTCGGCCTCGCGCCATGGCGTCGTGCCGACACCGGGCAGCGTCCAGCGGGGCCTGGTGGCCCGCCGCACCATGGGCAGCGTCGGCGCGGCCACTACTCGCGGCCCTCCGACGCGACCGACGCGAGGCACGCGGGGTTGCGCAGGTTCATCCGCGGCGCCGGCTCGAGCGCGTTGACGTCGAGCGGGTCGGCCTGCAGGACGGCATCGAAGCGGTAGCGGCCCGACAGCGCGGTGAACACGCACTTCACCACGGGTGCCGCGGCCTGCGAGCCGTAGCCGGCCTTCTCGAGGTAGGCGTACACCGTGTACGGCCGCAGCGCCGAGAGGCTGATCGCGCCGAACGCCGACGAGTCGTTCCACGGCAGGTTCTTGAAGCCCTGCGCGGTGCCCGTCTTGCCCCCGATCGGCAGGTCGTCGTGCGGGTAGTTGCGAAAGAGGTTCTCCCCCGTGGCCCGGTGGTAGTAGTCGAAGTCCACGCCGGGCCCGGTCACGACGCGCTGTAGGCCGTCGACGATCGGATCTCGCACCCCGGCGCCCATCGGGATCGTCTCGGGCTCACGGTCCCCCAGCTCGGCGACCCGCTCCGCGCGCCCCACCGAGACCCAGCCCGGCCGCACGTTGGGGGTGCCGGGCGCGAGCAGCGCCTTGCCCACGCGAGGTTCGAACACCCGGCCGCGGTTGGCGATCGCCGCGTACGCGTTGGCCATCTGCAGCGGTGTCGCCGAGAAGAGACCCTGGCCGATCGCGAAGAGGACCTGGTCGCCGACGTAGTACGCGCTCCCCGACTCCTCGCTGATCGCCCCGATGTCGGCGAGCCGCCGCTTCAGCTCCTTGCTCGGCACCGTGCCCGCGTACTCGTACGGGAGGTCGACGTTGGTCGGCGACCCGAACCCGAAGAGTCGCATCTGCTCCTCGAGCACGGGCGCATACCCGCGCTCGGTGAGGATCTGTTCGCCGATCTTGTAGAAGAAGGTGTCGCTCGACACGGCGAGCGCGGCCTCGACGTCGACCCGGCCGTAGCGGCAGGGTGCCCCCGTGGCGCGGCAGACCGAGTTGCGGAAGACGCACTTGACCCCCTGCTGGCAGCGGTCCTCGGGGATGCTCTCGAGCTTGTACGTCCCTCGGTCGTCGAAGACGTACGACGCGCCGCCGGGTAGCTGCCCCGTGTTCAACGCCGCGTACGCGACGAACGGCTTGAGCGACGAGCCGACGTTGTAGCGCCCCGACACCGCGCGATTGACGAGGATCGAGAGGTCGGGGTCCTCCGTGCGGGGGAAGACGAGCCCGAAGCGCTCGCGCGAGACGCCGCCGCCGAACCACCGCGGGTCGAACCGCGGGTACGAGGCCATCGCGACGACCTCCCCCGTGCGGTGGTTGAGCACCACCGCCGAGCCGGCGGGCGCCTTGTAGTAGTTGACGGGCTCGTACTGCGGGTCGAGCGTGCCGTCGGGGAGGCGCACCTCGCCCGCAGCCACGCGGCGCCGGACGAGCAGCTGCGTCTCGAGCGCCTGCTCCACGAACTGCTGGAGACCGAGGTCGAGGGAGAGCAGCAGGTCCTTGCCGGGGATCGGCTCGACGCGCTCGAGCACCCGCAGGATGTTGCCGATCGCGTCCACCTCGTAGCGCACGTAGCCCGGGGTGCCGCGCAGCGCGGTCTCGTAGTGCTGCTCGACGCCGTACTGCCCCACGCGCTCGTTGGGGTCGTAGCCGAGCGAGCGGTAGTACGCGAGGTTCTCCCGCAGGATCGCCCCGAGGTAGCCCACGACGTGCCCACCGACCGCGCCGTAGGGGTAGGTGCGGCGCCACTCCTCGCGCACGTACAGCCCCGGGTAGTCCTGCTTGCGCTCCATGAGGAAGAGCGCCGTGTCCTCGCTCACGCCCTCGCGCAGCGGCACGGCGTCGTAGGGGCCGTAGCGCTCGTCGGTCATCCGGTCGAGCAGCGTGGCGATCGGGACGTTGAGCGGACCCGAGAGTCGCTGCGCGAGCTCGAGGCGCACGGTCGCGCGGCGCAGCACCGTCTGGTCGAGCGTCACGACGAGGGTGCGGCGGTTGTCCGCCATGACGCGGCCCGCGGCGTCGAAGATCCGCCCGCGCTCGGGCAGCAGCTTGATCGTGCGCGTGCGCACCTGGCTGATGACCTCCTCCACGTCGCGCGACGACACCGTCTGGAGGAACCACATGCGCGTCGTGAGGCCGCCCAGCAGCAACACGCCGGCGATGCCGAGCGCCGTGAGCCTCCGCGGCGTGCCCGGGGACCTCACGCGACCTCCTCCGAGGTCTCGCGCATCACCCAGCGGCCGAGCGGGAGGACCGCGGGAGCGACCACGAGGTGCATCGCGGCGACGACCGCCGCCACCAGCGCCATGCGCGGTCGTATCCAGCCGTCGATGCCGACCAGCGTCTTGAGCACCGGTACGTAGGCCTCGCCCAGCGCGCTCGCCACGACCATCGCGCCGACGCGCACCCACCAGGGCGGATCGCGGAAGATGGCGACGAGCAGTCCCGCGGAGACCCCGGCGGCGCCCAGCGCGACCGCCCCGAGCCCGATGACGTCGCCGAACGCGAGGTCGGCCACCAGCCCCACGGTGAAGCCCGCGAGGAGGCCGTCGGCGGGGCCGTGCGCCGCCCCGACGGCGACCGCGAGCAGCAGCACCGGCTGCGCCGCCACGCCCCAGGCCCGCACGTCGGCCGCGAGCGTGGCCTGCACGGCGGCCGCGAGCATCGCGACGAGCACGAGCCGCGTCCAGCGGCTCGCCAGCACGCGCAGGAGGCTCGTCACGGCGTATCCGCTCGGATCAGGGCGTCGCGCGCTCGGTGACGGGCTGGTACAGCAGCACGCGCAGGAACGAGAGGTTGGACAGGTCCGCCAGCGGCTCGATCTCGAGCACGGGTCCCGCCGTGCCCGTGCGGGCCACCACGCGCGCCACCGTGCCGATCACGATGTCGGGCGGGGCGAGGCTCCGGGAGCCGCCCGCGGTGACGATCGGGGTGCCGACCTGCACCTCCCCGAGCCGCGGGTCGGTGCTCACGAACCGCACGGTGGGGAATCGCCCGGGCCCGCGGCCCTCGATCACGCCCGTCTCGCGGACCGCCAGCTGGCCGAGGGCCGGCACGGTGATCGACGAGACGCCCTGCGGCGTCGGGGGCAGCGTCGTCACCGACGGCGTGAACCCCGCGATCGTGGTGGTCGTCGTCGTGGTCGTGGTGGTCGTCGTCACGACGCCGGGCTGCACGTCGGTCTCGCCCTCGATCGCCACCACCGACGACGCCGTCGGCACGTCCTCGGCGGGCACGGTCGTCGTCGTGCCCGCGGGCGGCTGGCTCACGATCTTCACGGCGAGGGCGAAGTCGGGGTCCGTCAGCAGCATCACCACGGCACGATCCGTGCTGACGCTCGCGACCTTGCCCACGAGGCCCGCCGCGTTGAGCACGGGCATGCCGACGCGGATGCCGTTCTCGCTGCCCTGGTTGATCTCGATGGTCTGCGAGAAGTTGCCCGGCGACTCGCCGATGGCCTGGGCGGTCACGGTGCTGATGCCGGCGAGCGTCGGCAGGCCGTTGAGCGCCAGCAGCTCCTGGGCGAGGCGCACCGATGCCGCCGCCGCGACCGCCGCTCCCTCCTGCTGCGCGATGCGCTCCCGCAGCACCTCGTTCTCGTCGAGCACGTCGCCGTAGTTGCGCACGCCGTACCACGCGTTCGACACGGGACGGGTGACCACGCGCACCGCGCCCTCGAACGGGCGGAACACGACGAGGAATGCTCCGCGCAGCGCGCCGACGATCGGCGCGTCGCGGAGGCTGAGGGTCGTGAGCGCGACGCTCGTGAGGGCGAGCATCGCGATGGCCCGCCGACGGGTCGTCCTGTTGGTCGCCACCTGGTCCCGGTCGTCCGACTATCGCCGCGGACGGACGATCTAGAGGCCCTCGCCCGTGGACAACTGGCCTCGCATCGCATCCAAATTATCCAGCGACATCCCCGCGCCGAGGACCACCGCGAGCAGCGGCTCGGGCGCGCGGAACGTCTGGATGCCCGTCTCGTGCGTCACTCGCTCGGGGAGCCCCGCGAGCATCGACCCGCCACCCGCGAGCACGATGCCGCGCGAGATCACGTCGGCAGCGAGCTCGGGCGGCGTCTTCTCGAGCGCGCTGCGCACCGCGTCGACGATCGACGCGACGACCGGCTCGAGCATGTCGCGGACCTCGCGCGACGAGACGGCCTGCGAGCGCGGCAGCCCCGTGACGGCGTCGCGTCCCGCGACGTCGGCCTCGATCTCGGACGTGAGCGACCAGGCCGAGCCCAGCAGCTTCTTCACGTCCTCGGCCGTGGATTCACCGATGTCGAGTCCCATGTCCTTGCGGAACGCGGCGACGATCGCGGCGTCCATCGCGTCGCCGCCGACGCGGGCGGACAGCGCGGTGACGATGCCGCCCAGCGAGATGACGGCGACCTCCGTGGTGCCGCCGCCGACGTCCACGATGAGGTTGGCCGTGGCCTGGTGCACCTCGAGCCCCGCGCCGATCGCGGCGGCCATCGGTTCCTCGATGATGAAGACGGGCCGTCGGGCGCCGGCGAACTCGGCGGCGTCCTGCACCGCGCGCCGCTCCACCCCGGTCACCTCGGAGGGCACGGCCACGATGACCCGGGGCTTGCCCCAGCGGCTACGCGAGACGGCCTGCATGAACTCCTTGAGCATCCGTTCGCACACGTCGAAGTCGGCGATCACGCCGTCCTTGAGCGGGCGCACGATGCGGATGTTCTTGGGCGCCTTGCCCGCCATGCGCTTGGCCTCGGAGCCGACGGCGAGCACCTGGTTGGTCCGCACGTCGAGGGCGACGTACGACGGCTCGTTGAGCACCAGGCCCTCGCCCTTGACGTAGATGAGGGTGTTGGCCGTCCCCAGGTCGATCGCGATGTCCCGGCTGAGCGACAGCGGGTTGGTGCCTGCCACGCGGCTACCCGGCGATGCGCGGGAAGAAGAGGCCGATCTCGCGGGCGGCCGACGCGGCCGAGTCGCTGCCGTGGATGAGGTTCTCCGTGAAGATCGTGCCGAGGTCGCCGCGGATCGTGCCGGGCGCGGCCGCGCGCGGGTTGGTCGCGCCCATCATCGCGCGCACGATCTCCCAGGTGTCCTCGGGGCCCTCCACGACCATGGCGACGACGGGTCCGCGCGACATGAAGGCGACGAGGTCCGCGTAGAACGGCTTGCCCTTGTGCTCCTCGTAGTGGCGCTCGAGCGTCGCGGCATCCAGCGTGCGCATCTCCATCGCGGCGACGCGGAGCCCCTTGCGCTCGAAGCGGGAGACGATCTCCCCGACGAGGCGACGCTCGACGGCGTCGGGCTTGAGCAGGACGAGGGTGCGTGTCGACATGGTCCTCAGGCTATTGGCGCAGGTGCTCGCGCGCACCGCCGACGACGTACAGCGAGCCCGTGATCAACACCGCGTCATCCTCCCCCGCCTCGCGGAGGGCGAGGTCGCAGGCGCGCGCGACGGACGGCGCCACGATCACGTGCTCGCAGCCGATCCGGCGCGCGACCTCCGCCGTTTCCTCCGCGTCCATGCCGCGCGGCGAGGGCGGCCGGCAGGTCACCACGACGTCGCACTCGTCCGCGCGCAGCGCGAGGAGCATCTGCTCCGGGTCGCGACTGCGCAGCGATCCCGTCACCAGGATGCGCCGGCCGCTCGGCTCGAAGTCGTCGAAGAACACCTGGGAGCAGACCTCGGCGCCCGCCGGATTGTGCGCGCCGTCGAGCACGACGAGCGGCCGCCTGCGCACCACCTCGAAGCGCCCGGGCATCGCGACGTGGGCCATGGCATCCTCGAGCACGTCGCGCGCGATCGGGGCGTCGAAGAACTCCTCGGCTGCGCAGATGGCCGTCGCGGCGTTGATCCCCTGGTGTGCGCCGTGGAGCGGCACGAACACCTCGTCGTACGTGGCCCTGGGAGCCCGCACGGACACCAGGCGGCCGCCGACCGCGAGCTCGTTGCGCTCGCACTCGTAGTCCTCTCCTCGCAGCACCCGCCGAGCCGCCTCCTCGGCGAGGAAGATGCCGCGCAGGTCCTCGTTGACGTCGCCCAGCACCAGCGTGCTCGCGGGCTTCACGATCCCGGCCTTCTCCGCCGCGATGTGGGCCAGCGTCGGACCGGCGTACTCCGTGTGGTCCAGCGCGATGTTGGTCACGACCGCGACCTGCGAGTCCACGACGTTGGTGGCGTCCCAGCGCCCGAGCATGCCGACCTCCACCACCGCCGCGTCCACGCCCTCGTCGGCGAACCACCGCAGCGCCGTCGCCGTCATGATCTCGAAGAAGCTCGGCTGCACGCCGCCGAGGACCTCGAGGTCCGCGATCGCGCCGACGTGCTCGGCGAACGCCTCGTCCGAGATGGGCTCGCCGTCGATGGAGATCCGCTCGTTGATCCGCTCGAGGTGCGGGCTCGTGTAGACGCCGACGCGCAGGTGGTGCGCCGTGAGCAGCCGCGAGGTGACCTGCACGGTGCTCCCCTTGCCGTTCGTGCCCGTGACGTGCACCGTGCGGTACGCGTGCTCGGGATGGCCCATCAGGTCGCAGAGCACCTCGATGACGCGCATCGACGGCTCGGCGACGCGACCCGTGCGCTCGAAGCTCGAGTGCGCGCCGAGGTACGCGAGCGCCTCGTCGTACCTCACGGGCGGGCCGCCCGGGTCAGGAGGCGGCGCGCCGCTGGCGCGAGGGGCGCACCGCGCGGGCGATGCGCGTGGGCGCGGACGTCCGGCGCACCGCGTCGGCGTCGAGCACGACCTTCGCGACGTCCGTGCGGCCCGGCAGGTCGTACATGACGTCGAGCAGGACCTCCTCGAGGATCGCGCGCAGCCCGCGCGCCCCCGTGCCGCGCGTCAGGGCGAGGTCGGCGATCGCGTCCAACGCGGGCTCGGGCACCTCCAGCTCGACGTCCTCGAACTCGAAGAACTTCTGGTACTGCTTGATCAACGCGTTCTTCGGCTCGGTGAGGATGCGCACGAGCGCCGGCTTGTCGAGACTGTGCACCGCCCCGACCATCGGCAGGCGGCCGACGAACTCCGGGATCATGCCGAACTTGAGCAGGTCCTCCGGCAGCACCTGCGCGAACAGCGCGCCGGGATCCTTCTCGTGCTTCGACTTCACCTGCGCGTGGAAGCCCACGCCCTTCTGGCCGATGCGCGAGGCGATGATCTGGTCGAGCCCGGCGAACGCCCCGCCGCAGATGAACAGCACGTTGGTCGTGTCGATCTGGATGAACTCCTGGTGCGGGTGCTTGCGGCCACCCTGCGGGGGCACCGAGGCCACCGTGCCCTCCAGGATCTTGAGGAGCGCCTGCTGGACGCCCTCCCCCGAGACGTCGCGGGTGATGCTCGGGTTCTCGCTCTTGCGGGCGACCTTGTCGATCTCGTCGATGTAGACGATGCCGGTCTCGGCCCGCTTGACGTCGAAGTCGGCGGCCTGGAGCAGCTTGAGCAGGATGTTCTCGACGTCCTCCCCGACGTAGCCCGCCTCGGTGAGCGCGGTGGCGTCGGCGATCGCGAACGGCACGTTGAGCATGCGCGCCAGCGTCTGGGCCATGTGGGTCTTGCCGCAGCCGGTCGGGCCGAGCAGGAGGATGTTGCTCTTCGCGAGCTCGACCTCACCCTTGCGGGACGCGCCACCCTGCTGGTACTGGATGCGGCGGTAGTGGTTGAACACCGCGACCGACAGCACCTTCTTGGCCTGCTCCTGGCCGATCACGTAGTCGTCGAGGAACGTGCGGATCTCGCGCGGGTTGGGCACCTTCTGCAGGCCGACCTCCGCGTCGCCCTGGGCCTCCTCGTCGATGATCTCGTTGCACAGGTCGATGCACTCGTTGCAGATGTAGACGCCGGGACCGGCGATGAGCTTCTTCACCTGCTTCTGCGTCTTGCCGCAGAAGGAGCACTTCACGACCTCGGCGGAGTCACCGAACTTGGCCACGGTCGCCCCGGGTCAGCGGATCGGGCCGCTGCGATCGGCCAATTGCCGCGACGAGATGACCTCGTCGATGACGCCGTATGCCTTGGCCTCCTCGGCCTCCATCACGAAGTCGCGATCGGTGTCGCGGTGCACCCGCTCGATGGACTGGCCGGTGTGGGTCGCGAGGATCTGCTCGAGCAGGTCGCGCATGCGCAGGATCTCCTTGGCGGCGATCTCCAGGTCGGTGACCTGGGCGTAGCCCACCTGCCCGTACGGCTGGTGCAACAGGATCCGCGCGTGCGGTAGGGCGAGGCGCTTGCCCTTGGTGCCCGCGGCGAGCAGCACCGCGGCCGCGGACGCCGCCTGGCCGAGGCAGATCGTGGCGATGTCGTTCTTGATGAACTGCATCGTGTCGTAGATCGCGAAGAGCGCGGTGATGTCGCCGCCCGGCGAGTTGATGTAGACGTTGATGTCCTTGTCCGGGTTCTCGCTCTCGAGGTGGATGAGCTGCGCGCAGACGAGGTTGGCGATCGTGTCGTCGATGGGCGTGCCGAGGACGATGATGTTCTCCTTCAGCAGGCGGCTGTAGAGGTCGTACACCCGCTCGCCGCGGCTCGTCTGCTCCGTGACGTTGGGGACGTAGTAGTTGCGCGCGACGAAGGGGTCCATGTCCCGACTCACGCTACTTGTGCCCCGCGCGCCGGATCGGGATCCGGCACCGGCGACGCCCCTACTCGTGCGTATGCCCGAGGACGTGCTCGTTGTCGAGCGTCGCGCCGCTGGCGTCGACGAACGTCACGTGGTGCAGCAGCCAGTCGATCGCCTCCGACTTGGCCATCTGCGCGCGCAGGTCGGCGACCGCGTCGCTCTCCTCGTACTGTCGCCGCACCACCGACGGCTTGCGCCCGACCTGCGACGCGATGCGCGAGTACTGCACGTCGAGGTCCTCGTCGGAGACCTCGATCCCCTCGGCGGCCACGACGGCGCGCAGCGCGAGGTCCACCTTCACCGCGAGGCGCGACTGCTCGCGCATGGCCTCGACGAACTGCTCGCCGGTCTGCCCCGTGATCGACAGCCACTGCTCGAGCGCGATGCCCTGCGCCTGGAACTGCCGCACCGTGTTGTCGATGCGAGCGCGCAGGTCGCTCGAGACCATCGACTCGGGCGCCTCCATCGCGACGAGGGCGGCCAGCGCCGACGTCGTGCGCTCCACCACCTCGCGGCGCGCCTGGGCGAGGCGCCCGTCGCTCAGGCGCTCGCGCACCGATGCGCGCCAGGCCTCGACGGAGTCGAACTCGGCGACGTGCTCGTCCACCCACGCGTCGGTCAACTCGGGCAGCTCCATCTCCTGCACACGCTTCACCGTCACCGAGAAGTCGGCGGGCTCCTCCATCCCCGACGGCGCGGCCGAGAAGTTGAGGCTCGCGCCGGACTCCTGACCGATCAGGCGGTCGTCGAAGCCCTCGGCCACCCAGCCCCGTCCGACCTCGTAGAGCCAGTCGTCGACGTCGAGACCCGGCAGGGCCTCGCCCGCCCGCTCGCCGCGGAGCTTCAGCGTCACCTGGTCGCCCTTGGCGATCGGGCGAGTCGCATCGCGCAGGGTGCCGTGGCGCTTGCGCTCGTGATCGAGCACCTCGGACACGTCGTCGTCGGAGACCTCGAGGCTGGGGAGCTCGACGCGCAGCGCGTCGTAGCCCGACACGCTCACCACGGGCCGCAACTCGCACGTCGCGTCGTACGACACGTGGTCCACGTCGTCCGTGCTCGTGACCTCGACCTTGGGCGTCGCGACGATGTCGAGGTCGTGGTCGCGCACGGCGCGGGCGAGCGTGGTGGGCACGGCGTCCTCCCGGGCCTGCGCGCGGGCCGCATCGATGCCGATCTGCGCCTCGAGCACGCGTCGCGGGGCCTTGCCGGGCCTGAATCCGGGGATGCGCACCTGCGTCGCGATCTTGCGGAAGGCGCCGTCGACGTAGCGATCGAACTCGGCCTCGTCCACGTGCACCGAGAGCTTGACCGTGGTGTCGTCGATGCGCTCGAGGGACGTCTTCACGGCGCGGGGCAGTGTATCTGTGGCACACTGAGCCCATGCCGTTCTGGAAGCCGCACGCGCTCGCGAAGCCCCACGAGGGTCAGCTCGACCTGCGCATGGGCGACGAGGTGCGTGTCATCGTCGACGTGGAAGGCGCGCCCGCGGGCACGCGCGGGCGCGTGATCCTCGCCAACGGCTTCCAGTGGCAGCGCTATCGGGTGCGCTTCGAGACGGGCGCGGAGGTCGGCGACCTCGACCACCGCCACCTCGAGCCGCTCGGCCGCGCCGCCAAGCGCCAGGCCCGCGCCGCGCGCCGCGCGGGCTGACCGCGTCGCGCGAGGCGGCGCCGATCCGACGGGCCGCGAGGGGACGAGCGTGAGCGTCACGAGATTCCCCGGCGTGCGCGACGGCTGGGCGCGCTTCGACGGACCCGCCGGTACGCAGATGGTCGACGTCGCGATCCGTGCCATGCACGACTGGCACGGCGGTGGCGCCAACGCCAACACGGGCGGTGAGTTCGCCGCGGCGCACGACTGCGACGCGCAGCTCGACCGCGCCCGAGAGGTGGTCGGCGCGCTGCTCGGCGCCGACCCCGCCGGCGTCTGCTTCGGGCCCAACATGACGACGATGACCTTCTCGCTGACACGCGCGATCGCGCGCACCCTTCGGCCGGGTGACCGGGTCGTCGGCACGCGACTCGATCACGACGCCAACGTCTCGCCGTGGCGCATCGCGTGCGAGGACGCGGGTGCGGAGCACGTGCTCGCGCCATTCGACCCCGCGACCGGACGCCTCGACATGGCGGCGCTCGCCGCGCTCGTCACCCCGCGCACCAGGTGGGTCGCGGTGACCGGCGCGTCCAACCTCATCGGCACGATCACCGACCTGCCCGCCATCGTGGCGCTCGCTCGCGCCGTCGGCGCGCGCACCTTCGTCGACGCGGTGCACCTCGCACCCCACCGGGCCGTCGACGTACGCGCGATCGGCTGCGACGTGCTCGCCACGTCGCCGTACAAGTGGTACGGACCGCATGCCGGCGTCATGTGGATCGAGCCGGGACTGCTCGACGCGCTGCCCGTGGCCAAGGTGCGGCCGGCGAGCGACCGTGGCCCGCGCCGCTTCGAGACGGGCACGCCGAGCTTCGAGGCGATCGCCGCGGTCGAGGCGGCGGCCCGCTACCTGATGGAGGAGTCGATGGCCCGCATCGAGGCCGCGGAGGCCGCCACGTTCGCCCCGCTGCTCGAGGGGCTGCTCGCGACGCCGGGCGTGCGCGTCCACGGCGCGCCCGACATGCGGGACCGCACGCCGACGGTCGCCTTCACCGTGCGCGGACGCCACCCCGACGAGGTGGCCGCGGCGCTCGCGCGCGATCGAATCGCGGTCTGGTCGGGGCACTCGTATGCGGTCGAGGCGGTCGGCCAGCTCGGCGTGGCCGAGTCCGGCGGCGTCGTGCGCGCAGGCGTCGTGCGCTACGTGGGCGACGACGACGTGGCGCGTCTGCTCGCCGCCGTGCGCGCACTCGCCTGACCCGCGTCGCCGCGACCACCCGCGCACGCCCGACTCGCGTCGCCGCGCCCGGCCGCGCCCGCGCCGTAGGCTGGCCGCGCCCGGGAAGTGGCGCAGCTTGGCAGCGCGCCTGGTTTGGGACCAGGAGGCCGGGGGTTCAAATCCCCCCTTCCCGACCATGACGCACCTCGCCGCGCTCGACGACGCCAAGTACGTGTCGTTCACCACGTTCCGGCGAGACGGTCGGCCGGTCCCCACGGCGGTCTGGATCACCCGCCACGGCGACGGCTACGGCTTCACGACCGAGCTCGCCTCGGGCAAGGCGCGGCGCCTCGCGCACACGCCTCGGGCCACGCTGCGCATCTGCGACGCGCGCGGCCGCGTGGCAGACGACGCCGCGACGTGGCAGTGCACCGCGCGGGTGGTGACGGGCGAGGAGGCCGAGCGGGTGCGCGACGCGATCGCGCGCAAGTACGGCATGACCTACCGCCTCTTCGCCGCGTGGCTCTGGGTGATGGAGCGGCTCGGTCGCGGCGATGACGGCCCGGAGACGGCCGTCGTGCTGACGCTGGCCTGATCGGCCGGGCGGACCGGGCTCACCTCGCGGCGCGGTTGGCCCCGACGCGCACCATGTCGCTGCGCTCCGTGATCGCGTCGAGCACCTCGGGGATCGGGCGCACGCCGATGCCCGGGCCCTGCGGGACGTCGATCCCGCCCTCGCGCAGCACGAACGGCTCGGTCACGTCGCGCGCGAAGTAGCGCGCGGACGCCGAGGTGTCCCCCGGGAGGGTGAACCCGGGCATGGCGGCCAGTGCGAGGTTGGCTGCCCGCCCGACGCCCGTCTCGAGCATGCCCCCGCACCACACGGGCACGCCGCGCTCGACGCACAGGTCGTGGATGCGGCGAGCCTCGAGGTACCCACCGACGCGCCCCGGCTTGATGTTGATGATCGCGCAGGCGCCCGCCTCGATGGCGCCGCGGGCCACCTCGAGCGAGGTGATCGACTCGTCGAGGCAGATCGGCGTGCGCACGGTGCGCGCGAGCACGGCGTGGCCCCACACGTCGTCCTCGGGGAGGGGCTGCTCGATGAGGAGCAGGCCGTGATCGTCGAGTCGGGCGAGGTGGCCGGCGTGCGCCACGGTGTAGGCCGCGTTGGCATCGACCTGCAGCGGCACGTCGTGGCCGTACTCGCGGCGCACCGCGGCGACGGGCTCGAGATCCCACCCGGGTTCGATCTTGAGCTTGATCCGCACGTAGCCCTCGTCGAGGTGGGCACCCACGACGCGCAGGAGCGTGGGGATGTCGGGCTGGATGCCGACCGACACGCCCGACGGCACTCGCGTGCGGGTGGCGCCGAGGTGCGCGGCGAGCGACGTGCCCGCGAGGCGCAGGTCGCGGTCCAGCAGGGCGGTCTCGAGCGTCGCCTTGGCCATCGCGTGGCCGCGCACGGCGCGCGCGGCGTCGTGGAAGGCCGCCGCAGTGGTGTCCGGGCCGACCAGCGGCAGCAGGAATCGCCGCAGCACGTCCTCGCAGCCATCGACGTACTCGCTCGAGTACCCGGGCTCCGACATCGCGACGCACTCGCCCCAGCCGTCGGCGACGCCCCACGCATCGACGCCCGCCGTGCCACCACCGGCCGCCGAGTCGCGGCCCTCGTCCCCGGCGACGCGCAGGTAGAGCAGCTCGCGGCCGGTCTCGGTGCCGAAGCTGGTGCGGAACGGCGAGACCAGCGCGATCCGCGCCCGCCGCACCTCGACCCCCCGGATCACGCGGCACTCCCCAGCGCGTAGGCACCGGCGCGGGTGACGCCGACGATCGTGAGCCCGTCCGCCTCGGCCGCGCGCAGCGCCGCCCGCTGCTCCTCGCGCCAGCGCGCCGCGGCGGCACGATCGGTGCGCCGGAGCGCCTCGACGTCGT
>CAXRBC010000007.1:0-2417 GCA_964228515.1 Ilumatobacteraceae bacterium | reverse complement strand
GGCGGCGTCGCCGTCATCAAGGTCGGCGCGGCCACCGAGGTCGAGCTCAAGGAGAAGAAGCACCGCATCGAGGACGCCGTCTCCGCGACGCGCGCCGCGATCGAGGAGGGCGTCGTCGCCGGTGGCGGCACCGCCCTCGTGCGGGTCCGGCCCGCCGTGCTCAAGGTCGTCGAGTCGCTCCAGGGCGACGAGGCCACGGGCGCGCGCAGCGTCTACGACTCCCTCACGTCCCCGGCGCGGCACATCGCCGACAACGCGGGCATGCAGGGCGCGGTCGCGGTGACCGAGGTCGAGCACGCCAAGGGCAACGTCGGGCTCAACGCGGCGACGGGCGAGTACGTCGACCTCGTGAAGGCCGGCATCATCGACCCCGCCAAGGTGACCCGTGCGGCGCTGCAGAACGCGGCGTCGATCGCGGCCCTCGTCATCACGACCGAGTGCCTCGTCGCCGACAAGCCGGAGAAGACGCCCGCGGCCCCCGCGGGCGGCGGCATGCCCGGCGGCGGCATGGGGATGATGTAGCCCATCGGCACCGCCGGCCGGGGCTTCTGGCTCCACCAACTCGTCGAATACCTCATCGCCGCGGGGCTCATCCTCGTGGCGGCGCAGTCCGCGCACCCGCGCGTGATGGGCGCCTACGGCGTCGCGCTGCTCGTGCACGCGGCCATCGCGGACGGCCCCATGGGCGCGTACCGCTGGGTGCCGCGCGGCGTGCACCGATGGGGTGACTGGGCGTTCGCGCTCGCGCTCGTCGCGGGCGCGGTCGCGCTCGACGTGGACACGCGCACGCGCGGCCTGCTGGCCGGCGTCGCCGCGGCGCTCGCCGTCGTCGCGTTGACGACCAACTACGTGAAGCGGCAGTTCGGACGGACCGCGCCGGAGGGCCGTCGGTAGGCTCGCGACATGTCGTTCACCACGCCCCCGCCCGACGTGACCAAGTTGCTGCGCGCGTGGGAGGAGTGGGAGCGCGGCGAGCAGACGCCCGGCAAGACGCTGGCGTCGCTCAAGACCGCGGGCCTCGACGCCGTGCTGCGCGACCTCGCGGCGCACGGCTGGTCGCCCCGGGCATCCTGACGCGCGGGGGCGCGGCGCGCCGACCGGGCGGGGCGCAGGAGATCCCGCGGCCCGCGTCGGCGATCGAGTACGCCCACTCGCCCTGGCGCACGCTCGACCACGCCGGGCTCGCGTCGCTCGACGAGGTGTGTGCCGCCGTGGCTGGCGCGGGCCTCGGCGCCCCGACCGGTGCCGCTCCCGCGGGGTACCGGCTGTCCGCCGTGCTGGTGGGCCTGCTCGAGGGTCCGTCGGGCGTCGAGGTGGTGCTCACGCGCCGCTCGCGGGAGATGACCTCGCACCGCGGGGAGATCTCGTTCCCGGGCGGGCGCGCGGAGTCGGGCGAGGGCCCCGTCGAGGCCGCGCTGCGCGAGAGCGCCGAGGAGGTGGGGCTCGACCCCGCGCTCGCGACCGTGGTGGGCGGGCTCTCGCCCATGTCGACGCTCGTGAGCTCGTCGCACATCGTGCCCGTCGTCGCGCGCCTCGACCCGGCGGCGAGGCTGGCGCCCGCGAGCGCCGAGGTGGAGCGGGTGCTGCGCGTGCCCCTGCGCGAGCTCGTGCGACCCGACACGTACCGCGAGGAGCTGTGGCGGCTGCCGGACCGCGAGCTGCGGCTGCACTTCTTCTACCTCGACGACGAGACGGTGTGGGGCGCGACGGCGCGCGTGCTGCACCAGTTGATCGGCGTGGCGCTCGGCGGCTGAGGTCGCCTCGCGGGGCGCGCACTTCGAGGCGGGGGCCGCGGGGGTCGGGTGCTGCGCTACCGCATCGGCGCGTCAGGGGCCGCCGAGGGCGCGCACGGCGCCGTGGTACAGCGCCGCCCAGCGCTCGCAGCCCGCGCGCTGCGACGCGCGCCGCGCGGCACAGGAGTCGCGCATGTCCTCGAGGAATCGCGCGTCGGCGCGGTCGCGCGCGGTCGCCGACCAGTGGGGCGGGCCGATGCGCCGCAGGTTGCGGTACGCGAAGTCGTGGCGGCGGCAGGCCCACGTGAAGTCGAACGTGCGGCCGCGGTCGCCGACGAGCGGCGCGGAGCAGCCGTCGGTCGACCAGTCGAGCCATGGCCAGGCCCGGCGCCAGGCGGCGCGCGACCGGGCGAAGTCGGCGAGGGGGATGCCGTGCACGAGGGACTCCACGACTGCGGCGTCGCGCGCGGGGTCAGGTGACGCCATGGCCCCGACGGGCGTCGCGAGGGCCGTCGCGACGAGGGCGAGGCACGCGGCGGCGCGCGCGACGGTGCGCGGGGCTCGGGCGGCGAGGGGCCTCAGGCCCTCGATGTGTGCGTTGCGGGGCGTGAACCTGCCCGTTTTCTCTCGATGATTCCCTACCGGAGAAGGTGCTCAAATCGTCTTAGGAACGCGCTACCGACC
>CAXRBC010000006.1:0-11716 GCA_964228515.1 Ilumatobacteraceae bacterium | reverse complement strand
GCCAAGGTCATCGACGGCGGCACGTACTGGTCCGCCAAGGGTCAGTACATGAACACCGCCTTCTTCACGACCTACTGGTCGCCCCGCGCCTACCTGGCGCAGGCCGCGGCCTCGATGGACGTGTACCCCGAGACCAAGTGGCCGCCAGCGGGCAGCAAGTTCCGCGAGCTGTACGTGCAGGCGACCGGCACGGTCAAGGGCGCGAAGCGCCGTGCGCTCGTGGCCCAGATGCAGAAGGAAGAGTGGGAGAAGGGCACCTACATCATCCCGTACTTCAAGGTGTTCGCTGACGCGTTCACCAAGAAGCTCAACGGCGTGGTCGAGCGCCCGTCCCAGCTCAACCTGGACTACTACGGGCACGGCTACAAGAACTTCTGGCTGGCCTAAGCACAGGGGATCAGACACCGGGCTCCCGTCCGCGAGTCGCGGGCGGGAGCCCGTTGCCCATCGTCAAGTTCGTCGCGAGGCGCACCCTCTACGGCCTCGCGTCGTTGGTGGTCGTCTCGGTCCTCATCTTCGCCTTCACGCAGGCGATCCCGTCGGATCCGGCGGCCGCGATCCTCGGGCGTGAGGCCACGCCCGAGTCGCTCGACGCCCTGCGCGAGCAGTTTGGGCTGAACGACCCGCTGCACGTCCAGTTCCTCCACTGGATCGGGGGCGTCCTCACCGGCGACCTCGGGACCTCGTTCGCCACCCAGCTGCCCGTGGCCGACTACATCGGACCCCGGGTGGGCAACTCGCTCTTCCTCCTCCTCTGCGGCGCGCTCGCGTCGATCCCGCTGTCGGTGGCGATCGGGGCGTACGCGGCGCTGCGACGTGATCGCGGCTTCGACACCGCCACGTCCATCGGTTCGCTCGTGCTGGCGGCGATGCCCGAGTTCGTCGTGGGCACGCTGCTCGTGATGTTCCTCGCCACCAACGTGGCGCAGTGGCTGCCGGCGGTGACCTACCTCGAGGTCGGGGCGCCGCCGTGGTCGGACTGGTCCGGTCTCGTGCTGCCGGTCGCGACGCTGGTGATCTCGGTGGCGCCGTACGTCGCGCGCGTCATGCGCGCGTCGATGGTCGAGGTGCTCGAGAGCGACTACATCGAGATGGCGCGGCTGAAGGGCATGTCGGAGCGCGTCGTGCTGTGGCGACACGGCTTCCCCAACGCGGTCGGCCCGATCTTCCAGGTCGTGGCGCTCAACCTCGCGTACCTCGCGGGCGGCGTCGTCGTGGTAGAGCGGCTCTTCAACTTCCCTGGCATCGGCAGTGCGCTCGCTGACGCGGTGCAGACCCGGGATCTGCCGGTGATGCAGTTCATCGCCCTCGTGATCGCGGCCGTGTACGTGCTGACCAACCTGCTGGCCGACCTCGGCACCGTGCTCGTCACGCCGCGCCTGCGCACGAGGCTGCGGTGAGCGCGCCGGCGACGGGGTCACCGGTGGCCGGCGCATCGGGCGCCGCGGCGATGGACGAACACCGCCCCAGCGTCTGGCGTGCGGCGCTCGGCATGGCGCGCACGCGCGTCGGCATCGCGCTGGCCGGGCTGCTCGGCCTCGTCGCGCTGGTGGGGCCATGGCTCGCGCCGTTCGGCGAGCAGGAGTTCGTGGACATGCCCAGCACCCGCGACGTGCCGGGGACGCTGCTCGGCACCGACTACTTCGGCCAGGACGTGCTGTCGCGGTTCCTCTACGGGGGGCGGAGCATCCTCGTGCTCGCCCTCGCGGCGACGGCCCTCGGCGTCGCCATGGGCTCGAGCCTCGGCATGTACGCCGCCTATCGCCGCGGGCGCGTGGACGAGGCGATCATGCGGGCGCTCGACGTGATCCTGTCGTTCCCCCAGGTGCTGCTGTCGCTCGTGGTGATCACCATGTTCGGCGCCAGCGCGTGGCTGATCGTCGGCACCGTCGCGCTGTCGACCACGCCCCGCGTGGCTCGCATCGTGCGCGGCGCGGCCATCTCGGTGGTCGAGCGCGACTTCATCGCGGCCGCGGACGCGCTGGGGGAGCCGCGGCCCCGCATCGTCTTCGCCGAGATCCTGCCCAACGTGGCCGCGAGCGTGCTCGTGGAGGCCAACCTCCGGCTCACCTACGCGATCGGCCTCATCGCGTCGCTGGCCTTCCTCGGCTTCACGCCGAATCCCAACGCGGCCAACTGGGGCCTCATGGTGCAGGAGAATCGCTCGTCGCTCGCCGAGCAGCCGTGGGGCACTCTGCTACCCACGCTCGCGATCGCGCTGCTCACGATCGGGACCGGCCTGATCGGCGACGGGCTCGCGCGTGCGACTGCGGGCATCGACCGCGGTCGTGCACAGGACTGAGACGGCGATGGTCGGGGAGCGATCGGGCTCGACGGGCGGCCTCGTCATCGAGGGCCTCCGCGTCGACGTCGAGGCCACGGGCCACGCCGTGGTCGACGAGGTGTCGCTGCGGGTGCCGGCCGGCAGGGTGCTCGGCCTCGTGGGCGAGTCGGGCTCGGGCAAGACGACCGTCGGGCTCGCCGTGCTCGGCCACGCGCGCCGCGGCGTGCGGATCGCGCGCGGCGAGGTGCGCTGCGCCGAGGTGGACGTGCTCGCGCTCGACGACGCGGGGCGACGCGCGCTGCGCGGCGGCCGCGTGTCGTACGTGCCGCAGGATCCGGCGTCGGCGCTGAACCCGGCGCTGCGCATCGGCGTGCAGCTGCGCGAGGTGCTGGAGGCCCACGACTTCGGCGGCTCCTCCGCGGCCCGGGAGGCGCGCCTCGCCGAGATGATGGCCGAGGTGATGCTGCCGGGAGATGCGGACTATCTCGCGCGTTATCCGCACCAGCTCTCGGGCGGCCAGCAGCAGCGCGTCGGGCTCGCCATGGCCTTCGCCTGCCGGCCGTCGGTGCTCGTGCTGGACGAGCCGACGACCGGTCTCGACGTGAGCACGCAGGCCCACGTGCTCGAGACCGTGCGCGACCTCACGCGTCGCCACGGGGTCGCGGCCCTCTACATCACCCACGACCTCGCGGTCGTGGCCGACCTCGCCGACGACGTCGCCGTGATGTACGCGGGGCGCATCGTCGAGCGCGGCACCGTGCGCGGCATCTTCGCCGCGCCGTCGCACCCGTACACCCGCCAACTCGTGGCCGCGGCGCCCGACATCGCGGGCAAGGAGCGCATCGTCGGCCTCGTGGGCCGTGCGCCGGCGCCGGGCCGCCGCCCCGTGGGTTGCGCCTTCGCGCCCCGTTGCAGCCTCGCGACCGACGAGTGCCGCGCCGCATTCCCGCCCGTCGTCTCCGTCGCCGCGGACCACGAGGCCCGCTGCATCCACGCCCGCCCCGGGGCGCTCGCGCGCCCCCCGCTCGGGGCGTCCGCCGCCCGCGAGGAGGGCAACGTCACGCTCTCGGTGGAGGGCCTGTCCGCCTCGTACACGGGTGTGCAGGTGGTGCACGACGTGTCGTTCGAGGTCTCCCGGGGGGAGTGCCTCGCGATCGTGGGCGAGTCGGGCTCGGGCAAGACGACCGTCTCGAGATGCATCGGAGGACTCCACAAGGAGTGGGTCGGCACGGTGCGGCTCGGCTGGGCGACGCTCGAGCGGGACGCCCGCCGCCGTGCGCTGCAGCAGCGGCTGGGCATCCAGTACGTCTTCCAGAACCCGTACGGGTCGCTCAACCCGCGGCGGACCGTGGGCGCGACGATCCGCCGGCCGCTCGTGCTCGCCGGCGTCGACGACGCGACCGCGGACCGCACGGTCGCCGAGACGCTCGAGCGCGTCGCGCTCACGGCGTCGTACGCCAACCGTTACCCCGACCAGCTCTCCGGCGGCGAGCGCCAGCGTGTGGCCATCGCGCGGGCCCTCGCACACCGTCCCGACGTGCTGGTGTGCGACGAGATCACGAGCGCCCTGGACGTCGTGGTGCAGGCGGCGATCGTGGAGTTGCTCGCGGCGCTGCGGCGGGACCTCGGCCTCTCCATGCTCTTCGTGACGCACAACCTGCCGCTCGTACGGTCGATCGCCGACTCGGTCGTGGTGATGTCCGAGGGTCGCATCGTCGAGCGGGGCAGCGCCGCGCGCGTGATCGACGCGCAGCAGGAGGAGTACACGCGGCGGCTCATCTCGGACACGCCGAGCATCGTCCGCGCGTTGGCCTGAGGCTCGCGGTGGTGCGGCCCGACCTCGCACGGGTCGCCCAGGTGTTCGCCGCCTACCACGGTCCCGGCGCGCGGGGCGCGGACGGCGGGCCGGCCCGCGGCGCCTCGCTGTGCGTGGTGCGCGACGGCGAGGTGGTGCTCGACCTGCACGGCGGCGCGCACGACGACGAGGGTCGGCCCTGGGGGCCCGACTCGCTGGGCGCCATCGCGTCGGGGACCAAGGGGATCTCGTCCGTGGCCGCGATGATGGCGCTCGAGCGCGCCGGGGTGTCCCTCGACGCGCCGATGCGCCTGGTGTGGCCCGACTTCGAGCAGTCGGGAAAGATGGGGCTGACCATCGGCGAGGCGATGGCGCACCTCGCGGGCGTGCCCGGGATGCCCCGCGAGTGGACGTGGGACGACGTGCGCGAGCCCGGGCGGATGTCGGCACTGCTCGCGGCGGAGCCGCCGATCGTGCCGCTCCGGCGCCCCTCGTACCACGCGATGACGTTCGGGTGGATCGCGGGGGAGGTCGTGCGGCGCGTCGACGGACGCACGGTCGGGCGATTCGTGCGCGAGGAGATCGCCGGCCCGCTGGGCCTCGACCTGCACATCGGCGCGCCACCGGATGCGGTGGCGCGTGTGGCGCGGACGGTGCGGGCCCCGGACTACGCGCTCAGCGCGTTCGCGCCCGGCGCGACGCCCGACGCCCGCCTCGCGCGCGTCTACGACGAGCGGCTGTACCTGCGGATGGGTCGACCCGATCACCTGGACGCAGAGGTGCCGGGTGCCAACGGCGTGGCCACCGCGCGCGCGATGGCGGGGATGTACGGCACGCTGGTCGACCGCCGCCCCGGCGCGCGGAGGCTGGTGGCGGACGCGACGCTCCACGACGCGCTGCGCGGACGCTCGTGCGGGACCGACCCGCTGACGGGGCGGCTGCTGCGATTCGGATTCGGCTTCGAGATCAACCCCAATCCGTCGTGTCTCGGCGCGAGCCACGACGCGTTCGGCCACACGGGCGCGGGCGGCTCGACGCACGGGGCGTGGCCGAGCCACGGCATCGCGTACTCGTACGTCGTGCGCGAATACCGGCCCGAGTCGAACGACGGGCGCGCGGCGCGGCTGCTCGGCGCGCTGTGGAGGGCGCTCTGACGAGGCGTCGGGGCGGCTAGCGCCCCTGCCAGACGGGGTCGCGCTTCTCGGCGAACGCGCGCGGCCCCTCCTGGGCGTCGAGGGAGTCGATGCACGCGCGGTACGCGGCGTGCCGCCGCATCGCGGTCATCGCATCGGCGGTGTCGAGTGCCTCGGTGGCGCGCATCACCTCGAGCACGGCGGCGACGCTGAGGGGCGCGGCGGCGCAGAGCCGCGCGGCGAGTGCGCGGGCGGCATCCATGAGGCGCTCGCGCGGCACGACCTCGTGGACGATGCCCCAGCGCGCCGCCTCGGCCGCCTCCATGCGACGGCCCGTGAGGAGCATCTCGCGCGCGAGGTGCGGCGGCACCAGTCGCGGGAGGCGCACCGTGCCGGCGTCGGCGATCACGCCGCGCAGCACCTCGGGGAGGAAGAACTCGGCGTGCTCGGCCGCGACGAGGAAGTCCGCGGCCATCGCGATCTCGAACCCGCCGCCGACCGCCAGACCGTTGACCGCCGCGATGATCGGCTTGGGCCGCGAGGGGAGTTCGGGGAAGCCCCCGAATCCGCCGGGTCCATAGTCGGACTCGAACGCCTCGCCCTCCGCGGCCGCCCCGAGATCCCACCCCGCGGAGAAGAAGCGGTCACCCGCGCCCGTCAGGATCGCGACCCGCAGGTCGCCGTCGGACATGAAGTCGGAGAAGATCGCGCCGAGCTCGCGGCTCGTGGCCGCGTCGATGGCGTTGGCCTTGGGCCGGTCCAGGACGACCTCGAGCACCCCGCCGTCGCGGCGCGTGGCGACGCTCACGACCGGCCGGTCTCGATCGTCACGAGGGCATCGACGGCGACGGCGGCATCGGTGGTCACGAGCACGGGGTTCAATTCAACCTCGACCACCCCGGCCGCGAGGGCGCCCCGCACCAGCCGCTGCACGAGCGCGACCAGCGCCGGCACGGCGGCGGCCGGCCGCCCGCGGTAGCCGCGGAGCACGGGGCCGATGCGCAGGCGGTCGAGTGCGGCCTCGATCTCGGCGTCGGTCGTGGGGACGAGCAGCGACGCCGTGTCGCGTCGCAGCTCGGTCTCCACGCCGCCGGCGCCGAGCGTCACCAGCCACCCGACCGGCGCGTCGCGGCGGACCGTGACCAGCACCTCGGCGACGGTGCCGACGATGGTGCGCTCCACCCTGCACTCGCGCACCTCGGGGGGCATCGCGGCCGCTGCGGCGGCGAGGGCGCCCGCTTCGGTGATGCCGACGTGCACGGCGCGGGCCTCGCTCTTGTGCGCGATGCCGAGGCCCTTGACCGTGACGGGCCAGCCGACGCGGCCGGCGGCGGCCGCGACGTCGGCGCGCGCGCACCGCACGCCGTCGGGCACCGCGACGCCCCAGCCGGCGACCAGCGCCTTGCCCTCGTCCTCGTCGAGCACGCGCGTCGCGCCCGGCATCGCCGCGGGCGCGGGCGGCTCGCCCGGCGCGTGGGTCCCGAGCCATGCGGCCGCCTCGAGCGCGGCGAGCGACTCGCGCAGGCCCTGGAGCGCCACGACGCCCGCCGATTCGGCCGCCGCGCGGATGCCGGGCGTGAGGCACTCGGGGAGCGTGGCGACGACCGCGGCCCGGCGGCCCGTGCGGCGGGCCGCGTCGGCCAGCGCCGCGGCGGCGACCTCCCACGACGAGGGGTCCTGGTCGGGGCGCGGCGGGGCGTCGAGCACGAGCATCGTCGCATCCTGGGGCCCGTCCATCACCTCGCCGAACGTGCGCCCCATCGCGGCGCGGTCGCCCCACATGAACGTGTGGTAGTCGAACGGGTTGCCGATCGTGACGAGCTCGGTGAGGGTCGCCGCGATGCGCCCGCGCTGCTCGTCGGGGAAGGGCGCGAAGCGCAGCGCGCCGGTCTCGGCGAGGTCCGCGACCAACGAGGCCTCGCCGCCGGAGCACGAGAGCGACACGAGTCGCGGGCCCGTCAGCGCGCCGGCGTGGTGCAGCACCTTGAGCGCCTCGACGAGCTCGGCGGGTGTCGAGACCGTCGCGACGCCGCAGCGCGCGAAGAGGGCCTCGTATGCGGCACGGCGGCCGGCGAGCGACGCGGTGTGGGACGCGGCGATGGCGGCCCCCGCCTCGGACTTGCCCGTCTGGAGCGCGCCGATGCGCGCCCCGCGCGCCGCAGCGGCCGCGGCGAGCCGCGCGAATCGGCCCGGGTCGACGATCGCCTCGATGAAGAGCCCGATCGCGCTCACGCGGTCGTCTGCGACGAACGCCTCGAGGCAATCCTCGACGCCCGCGACCGCCTGATTGCCCACCGTCACCATGTACGCGAGGGGGAGCCCGCGCTGCTGGAGCGTGAGGTTGAGCCCCACGTTGCCGCTCTGGCTCACGATGCCGACGCCGCGGTCGAGCGGCGCACAGCCGTGCTCGTCGGGCCAGAGCGCGACGCCGTCGAGTGCGTTGATCGATCCGTAGCAGTTGGGTCCGATGAACGGCATGTCGGCGGCCGCCTCGACGAGCCGAGCCTGGAGCGCGGCGCCCTCGGGCCCCGACTCGGCGAAGCCGGACGCGTAGCAGACCGCGCCTCCCGTGCCGCGCCGCGCGAGCGCGGCGACGACGTCGACGGTCGCCCTGCGGTTGACGGCGACGAACGCCGCATCGGGCACTGCGGGGAGGTCGTCGACCCCGCGCACGCAGGGAACGCCCGCGATCTCGTCGCGCGTCGGGTGCACGGGCCAGAGCTCGCCCCCGTACCCGAGGCGCCTGCACTGGCGGATCACCGCCTCGACCGGCCCGGTGCCGAAGAGCGCGACCGAGCGCGGCGCCAGCAGGCGCGCGAGGCGGGGTGGCGCGTGCGTGCCGCCGTCGACGGGTGCCACGGCGCGGGGCTCAGCCGCCGAGGGGGCGGAGCAGGGCGCGGGAGATGATGTGGCGCTGGATCTCGCTCGTGCCGTCCCAGATGCGGTCGACGCGCGTGTCGCGCCAGAGGCGCTCGAGGGGCAGTTCGTCCATGAGACCCATGCCGCCGAAGATCTGGATCGCCTCGTCGGTGACGAACTGGCACATCTCCGCGGCGAAGACCTTGGCCATCGCGATCTCCGAGTCGCTCGATCGGCCCCTGGAGTCGTTCCACGCCGCGCGCAGCGTGAGCAGCTCCGCGGCGTCGAGCTGGGTCTGCATGTCGGCAAGCTTGAACGACACGCCCTGGAACTTGCCGATCTGCTGGCCGAACTGCCGGCGGCTCGCGGCCCACTCGACGGCGAGACGCAGCGCACGGCGGGCCCTCCCCACGCAGACGGCGGCGACCTGGAGGCGGGTCGCGCCGAGCCACTCGTTGGCCGCGTCGAATCCGCGGTGCTCCTCGCCGAGGACCTTGGAGGCCGGCACGCGGCAGTCGTTGAAGTTGATGATGAGGTTGTGGTATCCGCGGTTGGAGACGCTGCGGTAGCCCGGCACTCGCTCGCAGCCCGGGGTGTCGAAGTCAACGAGGAACCCGGTGATGCGCTTCTTGGGGCCCTTCGACGTCTGTTCCTCACCGCTCGCGGCGAAGAGGATCACGTAGTCGGCGAGATCGGCGTGGCTGATGAAGTGCTTGGTGCCGTTGATCACCCAGTCATCGCCGTCCTTGACCGCCGAGCACTTCATGCCGCGCACGTCGGAGCCCGCGTCGGGCTCGGACATCGCGAGGCACTCGACGCGCTCGCCGCGGATGGTCGGGATCAGGTACTCCTCGACCTGGCCACCCGTGCAGGCCCGCAGGATATTGCTCGGCCGGGCGACGATGTACTGCAGCGCGTACGACGTGGCGCCGAACTCGCGGTCGACGAGCGTCGTGCCGAACGAGTCGAGTCCTCCGCCGCCGAGCTCGGCCGGCATGTTGCACGCGTAGATGCCCGCCTCGATGCTGCGGCGCTTGATCTGCTCCACGAGCTCGGGCGGCACGCGACCCTCGCGCTCCACGAGCTCCTCGTGGGGCATGAGTTCCCGCTCGGTGAACTGACGGGTGGTGTCGACCACCATCTCGAGCTCGGGTCCGAGGTCGAAGTCCATGGACCCTCAGTCTCGCGCCTTGCGCACGATCCGCATGGTGCGCCCGACCTCGGCCGGCGCGGGGAGGGCGCGGTGGCGCTCGAGGAGCGCCGAGAGCGCGGCGTGCACGGGCCCCGGGATCGGGCTGGAGCGTCCCTCGCGGGCATCGACGTGGACCAGCATCTGCTCGCAGACGCTGAGCCGAGTGCCCGCGGAGGCATGGAACATCTCGTGCCAGATGTGCACGCGCTTGGCGTCGAGGTCGAGCACCCGCGTGGTCACCCTGAGGGGCTCGCCGAGGGCGGCCTCGCGCTCGTAGACGACGTGCGTCTCGACGGTGTACAGGGAGCACCCCGACGCGCGGTACGCCTCGTCGATCCCGACGTAGCGGAACATCACGTCGGAGCCCCAGCCGAAGGCCGTGAGGTACGCGGCCTCGGTCATGTGGTCGTTGTAGTCCACCCACTGCGCCAGCACGGGGGAGCGCCAGACGTCGATCGGCGCGGGCGGTACGTCGCCGGGTCGCCACGGCGCGACGTCGCGCATCACCCCCGCGTCACGGTCGAACTCCACCATGGCGTCAGTCGCGGGGCTGGCCGACGTGCCGGCCCAGGCCCTCCGGGCGCGGCAGCCGCGCGTGCGCCTCCGCGATGGGCCGCAGGAGGGAGAGGATCTCCTCGCCGATCGGCGAGGACTTCTTGGCCGTCGTGTCCACGTGCAGGTAGAGGTGCTCGGCCGTCGCGACGACCGCGTCGGTGTCGCCCGCGCCTCGCGCGCGGCGCGTCATGACGGAGTGCAGGTGCACCCGCTTGGCGTCGAGCGCGACGACCTGCGCGGTCACCTCGATCTCGTCTCCGACCTTCGATTCCCCGAGGTATCGCACGTGGCTCTCGACGGTGTAGAACGAGCGGCCGCTCGCGAGGTACTCCGAGGACATCCCGACCTGGCGGAAGAAGTCGTCGAGCGCCTCGCTCGAGAGCTGCATGTACCGACTGTCGTTCATGTGGCCGTTGTAGTCCGCCCAGTCGGCGGGCACCCGCCGCGCGCCGACGCGGATCGGCCGCGACGGGTCGGCGGGGGGCGGCGTCGCCCCGGAGAACAGGATGCGCTCGTAGTCCGCCAGCGTCTCGCCAGCCCCGAATCCGACGCTGCGCAGCCCCTGCATGACGGCGACCAGGCAGTCGTCTCGCAGCGCCTCGAGTTCGCGGATCGAGCGTCCGCGGGCCTGCGCGTCGGACTGCCCGACGATCGTGTCGAGCAGCTCGTCGGTGAGTTCGGGGACGTCCATGAGCTTGGTCCACGGCCACTTGAGCGCGGGGCCGAACTGCGCCATGAAGTGACGCATGCCGGCCTCGCCCCCCGCGATGCGGTACACGAGGAACGTGCCCATGAACGACCAGCGCAGCCCGGCGCCGAAGCGGATGGCGTCATCGATCTGCTCGGCGGTCGCCACGCCGTCGTGCACGAGCCACAGGGCCTCGCGCCAGAGCGCCTCCATGAGGCGGTCGGCGACGAAGCCGTCGATCTCCTTGTCGAGCACCAGCGGCCGCATGCCGACGCCCGCGTAGACGTCACGGGCGCGGGCGACCGTCTCGGGCGACGTGCGGGCGCCGCCGCAGATCTCGACGAGCGGCAGCAGGTAGACGGGGTTGAACGGGTGGCCGACGACGAAGCGTTCGGGACCCGCCATGTCGCGCTGGATCTCGGTGGGGAGCAGGCCCGAGGTGCTCGAGCCGAAGATCACGTCGGGCGCGGCGGCCCGGCTCGCCCTCGCGAGCAGGTCGCGCTTGAGGTCGAGTCGCTCGGGCGCGCTCTCCTGGACGAACGCGACCCCCTCGACCGCCTCCTCGGGCGTCCTCACGAAGGTGATGCGGCCCTCGGGCGGCAGCGGCGCGATGGTGAGGCGCTCGTAGGCGCGGCGCGCGTTGGCCATCACCTCGCCCACCTTGCGCGGGGCCTCGGGGTCGACGTCGAAGAGCCGGACGTCCGAGCCGTTGAGCGCGAATCGGGCGGCCCAGCCGCCGCCGATGACCCCGCCGCCGAGGAGCCCGACCGTCCGCGTCACGTGTGGTCCTCGGGTCGCGCGGGGCGCGTCAGGAGTGCTTGGTGAGGCGGAGCCTCTCGCGGACCGCGGCGGGGCCCAGGACGTTGACGTTCATGCCGCGGAGGATCTCGGCGGCGCGCGCCACCAGCTCGGCGTTGGTCGCGAGCCGGCCGCGACCGAGGTAGAGGTTGTCCTCCAGGCCGACCCGCACGTTGCCACCCGCGAGTGCCGCCATCGCGACGAACGGCAGCTGCATGCGCCCGATCGAGAACGCGCTGAAGACCGTGCCGGGCGGCAACTGGTTGACCATCGCCATGAATGTGCCGGGGTCGTCGGGCGCCCCGTAGGCGATGCCCATGCAGAGCTGGATCATCAGCGGATCGTCGAAGAGGCCCTCGGCCTGCATCTCCTTGACCAGCACCAGGTGCCCGGTGTCGAAGACCTCGAGCTC
>CAXRBC010000005.1:0-19029 GCA_964228515.1 Ilumatobacteraceae bacterium | reverse complement strand
CGTCGCCTCGGTGAGCAGCAGCGTCGCACCATCGTGTTCGTCGACGAGATTCATCGATTCAACGCCGCTCAGCAGGACTCGCTGCTTCCTGCCGTCGAGGCTGGACTCATCACGCTGATCGGAGCGACGACGGAGAACCCGTTCTTCGAGGTCAATGCGCCATTGCGTAGTCGCTCCACCTTGTTGCGTCTCGAGCCTTTGAATGCCGACGAAGTCGGTGAACTCATCGATCGCGGAGCAACCGCCGAGCACGCGGTGATCGACGATGCTGCACGGGCACTCATCGTCGAGCGGTGTGGTGGTGACGGGCGACAGGCCCTCACCTCGTTGGAAGTTGCAATCGCGCTGGCGCCCGACAAGCGCGTATCGGTCGCGCATGCCGAAGCCGCGCTCTCCACTAGCGCCTTGCGCTACGGCCGCAACGACCACTACGACGTCGTCTCCGCGCTCATCAAGAGCATCCGGGGCTCCGACCCGGATGCCGGCCTGTTCTGGCTCGCGCGCATGCTCGAGGCGGGGGACGACCCGCGGTTCGTCGCGCGGCGGCTCGTGATCCTCGCGAGCGAGGACGTCGGCATGGCCGACCCGCGGGCGCTCGTGGTGGCGGTCGCCGCGGCGCAGGCGGTCGAGACCGTCGGCATGCCGGAGGCGCAGCTCACGCTCGCGCAGGCGGTGGTGCACCTCGCGACGGCACCCAAGAGCAACAGGGTCGCGCTCGGCATCTGGGCGGCGCGGGAGGACGTGCGCGGAGGCGTCGACCTCGAGGTCCCGGCGCACCTGCGCGACGGCCACTACGAGGGCGCGCGGGACCTCGGTCACGGCGTCGGCTACGCGTACCCGCACGACGACCCGCGCGGCTGGGTGGCGCAGCGATACCTGCCGGAGGGCCTCCCTCCCCGACAGAATGAGGACGACGCATCGGGCCGGTACTACCGGCCGGGTCCCCACGGCGAGGAGGCCGAGGTGGCCCGTCGGCTCCGGGCGATGCGCGACCAACGGCGGGACGACACGAAGGGGACGGACGGACGATGAGCCGCACGCGGCGCTCGGCGGGCACGCTGCTCGGCCTCGCGCTGGTCGCGGCCGTGGTGGTGGCGCTCGTGGTGCTCGCGCGGCGCCGCGGCGTGCGACCCACCGCCGCTGGCGCCATGGCGCTCGCGCGCACGGGCGCCGACCGCGCGATCGCGACGTGGCGGGGCCTCGTCGGCGGCGAGCGCGTGACGGACGAGGACCTCGAGCGACTCTTCGGCGAGCAGCCGCGGTCCTGAGGCGGCGCCGGTGACCGCGCCCTCGGGCCCCCCGCGCAGCGCCGACGCGCTCCGCGCGGCGTTCCAGGACTTCTTCGCCGCGAGGGGCCACGCCCGCGTGCCGTCGGCCAGCCTGATCCCGCACGATCCCACCGTGCTCTTCACGGTCGCGGGGATGGTGCCGTTCAAGCCGTACTTCCTCGGCGACGAGGCGCCGCCGTCGCCCCGCGCGGTGAGCGTGCAGAAGTGCGCGCGCGCCGGCGGCAAGCACAACGACCTCGACGACGTGGGCCGCACCAAGCGCCACCTCGTGTTCTTCGAGATGCTGGGCAACTTCAGCTTCGGCGACTACTTCAAGTCGGACGCGATCCCCTGGAGCTGGGACCTCGTCACCAACGTCTTCGGCTTCGACGGCGATCGACTGTGGATCACCGTCCACGAGAGTGACGACGAGGCGGAGGCGATCTGGCACGAGCAGGTTGGCGTGCCCATGTCCCGCATCCAGCGCCTCGGCGACGCGGACAACTTCTGGCAGATGGGGGAGACGGGTCCGTGCGGGCCGTGCTCGGAGATCCACATCGATCGAGGGCCCGAGTTCGGTCCCGACGGCGGACCGCTGCACGACCCCGCGGGCGATCGCTTCCTCGAGTTCTGGAACCTCGTGTTCATGCAGTACAACCAGGGTCCCGACGGCGTGCGCACCCCACTGCCGCGACCCAGCATCGACACGGGCGCGGGGCTGGAGCGCATCCTGGCGCTCGTGCAGGGCGTCGACTCGGTCTGGGAGACGGACGTCCTCGCGCCGCTCGTGGAGCACGCCGGCCGGCTCGCGGGCGCCGCCTACCGCGTCGGTGACTACGCCGACCGGGCCAGCTTCTCGCTGCGTGTGCTGGCCGAGCACGCCCGGTCCTCGACGATGCTCGTGTCCGACGGCGTGTTCCCGTCCAACGAGGGTCGCGGCTACGTGCTGCGTCGCATCATCCGCCGCGCCGTGCGCCACGCCTATTTGCTCGGGACGCAGCGGCCCGTGATGCCCGAGCTCGCGGGCACCGCGATCGGCATCATGGGCGCCGCGTACCCCGAGTTGCGCGCCAACGAGGACTTCATCACGGGCGTGCTGGCCAAGGAGGAGGAGGGCTTCCGCCGCACGCTGACCACGGGGCTCGCGATCCTCGAGGACGAGATCGCAGGACGCACCGGCGGCGTGCTCGGGGGCGGGAGTGCCTTCCTGCTGCACGACACCTACGGCTTCCCGCTCGAGCTCACGCAGGAGATCACGCAGGAGCGCGGGATGTCGGTGGACGTCGCCGCCTTCGAGACCGAGATGACGGCGCAGCGGGCGCGGGCCAAGGCCGCGCGGCGCGCGGTGGCCAACGACGACGAGCGCGTGCGGGCCTATCGCGACGTCGTGGAGGCCCACGGCACCACGCGCTTCGTCGGCTACGAGGTCGACGCGGCCGACGCGACGATCCTGCAGGTGATCGACGGGACCGAGGAGGGCACCGTCGAGATCTTCCTCGACGTGACGCCGTTCTACGCGGAGAGCGGCGGCCAGGTGGGCGATCGGGGATCGATCACGGGGGACGGCGTCGAGATCGCGGTGCACGACACGACCTTCGCGGTGCCGGGCCTCCGCCGGCACCTGGGGCGCGTGGTGCGCGGGGTCCCGACCCCCGGCGCGGCGGTGCGCGCCGCCATCGACGTGCCGGCGCGGGCCGCGACCCGTCGCAATCACACGGCGACCCACGTGCTCCACCTCGCGCTGCGTCGCGTGCTCGGCGATCACGTCAAGCAGGCGGGGTCGCTGGTCGCGCCCGATCGACTCCGCTTCGACTTCAGCCACTACGCCGCGGTGGGCGCCGACGAGATCCGCGAGATCGAGCGCATCGCCAACGAGGAGGTACTCGCCAACTCCGACGTGCGCGCCTACGAGACGAGCAAGGACGAGGCGACCGCGCGCGGCGCCATCGCCTTCTTCGGCGACAAGTACGGCGACGTGGTGCGCGTCCTCGAGGCGGGCAGCTCGATCGAGCTCTGCGGCGGCACCCACGTGGCCGCCACCGGGGACATCGGCCTCATCAAGATCGTCTCCGAGGGCAGCATCGGCTCGAACCTGCGCCGCATCGAGGCCGTGACGGGGGCCAACGCCGTGCGCTGGGCGCACGGCGTCACCCGCGTGCTCGACGAGGCCGCGGGGCTCGTCGGCGCCACGGCCGGCACGATCGTCGACGGCGTGCGCCGCGCGGTCGCGGAGCTCGAGGAGGCCCGCGAGGAGATCCGGCGGCTCCGCCAGGAGGCTGCCCGCGCGGGCGCGGCCGACATCGCCTCGCGCGCCCGTGACGGCATCGTCGTGGAGCGGCTCGACGGGCTCGCCGCGGGCGACCTGCGCGAGGTGGCGCTCGCGGTGCGGGCCGCGCCAGGCATGCGCGCCGTGGTGCTCGTGGGCGCGACGACGTCGGGGGGCGTGGCGCTCGTCGCCGCGGTGGCGCCCGGCACCCCCGGTGGCGCGGGTCCGCTCATCGCGGCGGCCGCGCGCGCGGTCGGTGGCGGCGGCGGCGGCAAGGGCGACGTCGCGAGCGCCGGCGGCAAGCACCCGGAGCGCATCGACGAGGCGCTCGCGATGGCGCGCGAGGCGGCCGCGGCCCTTGGCTGACCTGCCGGGCCGCGCCCTGGGGGTGGATCTCGGCTCGAAGCGCATCGGCCTCGCGCTCTCCGACGCGAGCCGCACGATCGCGTCGCCGCTCGAGGTGCTGCGCCGGAGCGGCTCGGAGCCGGCGGACCACGCGGCGATCGCTCGCGTCGCGGCGGAGCACGAGGCGACGTGCGTCGTCGTCGGGTTGCCGCTCACGATGGCGGGCACGACGGGCACTGCCGCGGAGGGCGTGCTGGCGGAGGTCGGACGCATGCGCGGCGCGATCGATCTGCCGATCGAGGTCCACGACGAGCGGCTCACGACCCGGACCGCCGACGGGCTCATGCGCGAGGCACGCATGACCGCGCAGGCGCGGCGGCGCCTCGTGGACAAGGTCGCGGCCGCGGTGATGCTGCAGGGCTGGCTCGACGGGGCGGGGGCACGCGCGTGAGCGACCGCTGGCGCGAGGACCCGTGGGATGCGCGCGCGGCATGGGAGCGCGGCGACTACGAGGGCCGGCCGGGCGGGTGGCGACCACCGCGACGCGCCGTGGCGCTCGCGGCGATCGTGGCCGCGCTCGCGGTGGGCGGCGCGTCCATCGGCGGTGTCTGGTGGCTGCGCCAGCTCAACCCGAGGGGCGAGGCGGCCGCGGCCGCGCCGTTCGAGGTGCTCGCGGGCGACACCCTCGAGTCGGTGAGCGAGCGGCTCGAGGCCGAGGGATTCGTGACGTCGGCGCGCGCCTTCCGCTGGTACGTCGCTCGTCGCGGGGGGATCGCGCTCGAGCCGGGTACCTACGCGCTCGTCGCGCGCAGCCACGTGGGCGACATCCAGCGCGCGCTCGGCACCGCGCCGGAGCAGCGGTTCGTCAACGTCACGTTTCCCGAGGGCTTCACCGTCGCGCAGATCGCCGGCCGGCTCGCCGAGGCGACGGGACGCCTCGGCGTCGAGGAGGTCCTCACCGCGGCCCGCGAGCCTGGCGTCGTCTCGGACCTCGCGCCGCCCGACCGGACCCCGCTCGCGGCCGCCGTCTCGCCCGCCGAGGGGCTCCTGTTCCCCGACACCTACGAGGTCGCGGGCTCGCAGGGTGCGACGCAGGTGCTGCAGCGCCTCGCCGACCAGATGTCGGCGGTCGCGGCGCAGGAGGGGCTCGCCGAGGCGCCCGAGCGCCTGGGCGTCAGCCCCTACGAGGTGCTGATCGTTGCCTCGCTCGTGGAGCGAGAGGCCAAGCTCGAGGCCGACCGCGCGCGGATCGCGCGGGTGATCTACAACCGTCTGGAGCGCGGCATGGAGCTCCAGATCGACGCGAGCCTGTACTACGGCGCGCCCGAGGGCGCGTCGTTCGCCGAGCGCAAGGCCGCCGACGGGCCGTACAACACGTACCGCCGGCGCGGGCTGCCCCCGACGCCGATCGCCAATCCCGGTCGCGCCGCGATCCGCGCGGCGATGAACCCGGCGCCCAACCCCCCGCTGTCCGACCCCATGTGCGCCGGCATCAAGAAGGCGGTCAACTGCGCCTACCTCTACTACGTGCTCGCCGACGCCGCGGGCGGCCATGCGTTCGCCGCGACCTACGAGGCCCACCAGCGCAACGTCGAGGCGGCGCGGGCTGCAGGGCTGCTGCCGTGATCGGTCGCGCCACTCGCCTCGCGGTGGTCGTCGGCGACCCGGTCTCGGCGAGCCTCTCGCCCGCGATCCACGCAGCGGCCTTCGCCGCCGCGGGCGCCGACTGGGTCTACGGGTCGGTGCGGGTGCGGCCGGGTGGCATGGCGGGCTTCGTGCGCGCGATGCGCGCGTTGCCCATCTGCGGGGTCTCGGTGACGATGCCCCACAAGGTCGCGGCGGCCTCCCTCGCGGACCTCGCCGACGACGACGTTCGCCTGCTCGGCGCGGCCAACACGCTCGCGCGGGGCGACGACGGCAGGATCCGCGCGCGCTCGACCGACGGTCCCGGGGCGGTCGACGCGCTCACGGCAGCGGGCGCCCGAGTCGAGGGTGCGCGCGCGGTGGTGATCGGCGCGGGCGGTGCAGCCGCCTCGATCGTGCTGGCGCTGGCGCGCGCCGGGGCGAGCGTCGCGGTCGTCAACCGCACTGCGGCCCGCGCGGCCGCGCTGGCACGTGCGGTGGGCGGCGCCGTGCCCGGCGCGCGCGTGCGCGACGAGGGGATCGCCGCCGTCGCCTCCGCCGACCTCGTCGTGCAGGCCACCTCGGTCGGGATGGGGGACGACGCGTCGCCGGTGCCCGCGGCGTCGTGGCGCGCGGGGCAGACGGTGCTCGACGCCGTGTACCACCCGCTCGAGACCCGCGCACTGCGCGACGCCCGTGCCGCGGGTGCGACGACGGTCGACGGACTCGAGATGCTCGTGCGCCAGGCCGCGCTGCAGCAGCGCGAGTGGATCGATCACGTGCCGGACGTCGGCGCGATGCGCCGCGCCGCGCTGGACGAACTCTCGCGTCGGGAGCCACCGATAGCCTGATCCCGTGTTGCGCTTCCTCACCGCGGGCGAGAGCCACGGACGTGCGCTCACGGTGATCGTGGAGGGGCTCCCGGCGGGGCTCTGGGTGGCGCGCGACGACATCGCCGCCGAGCTCGCACGGCGCCGCCTGGGCCACGGCCGAGGGCCGCGCCAGCGCTTCGAGGAGGACGAGATCACCCTCGTTGCGGGCGTGCGCCACGGCCGCACGCTCGGGTCGCCGGTCTGCGTCGAGATCAAGAACACGGAGTGGTTCCGCAGCGACACGTGGCACGCGGAGATGTCGCCCGAGCCGGGCGTGAGCGAGCGCCCGCTCACCCAGCCTCGCCCGGGGCACGCGGACCTCGCGGGCATGCAGAAGTACGGCTTCGACGATGCGCGCAACGTGCTGGAGCGGGCGAGCGCCCGCGAGACGGCGGCGCGCGTCGTGGCCGGCGCGCTCGCCAAGGCCCTGCTCAAGGAGATCGGCGTCTCGGTCATCTCGCACGTCGTCCAGCTCGGGCCGGTGCGCGCGGGCGATCGCCGGCCGACGCCCGACGACATGTTCGCAGTCGACGAGTCGCCGGTGCGCTGCTTCGACCCCGACGCGGCCGCGCGGATGGTCGCGGAGATCGAGGCCGCGGCCAAGGACGGCGACAGCCTCGGCGGCGTGATCGAGGTGCTCGCCTCGGGCCTGCCGGTCGGGCTGGGCAGCTACGTGCACTGGGATCGCCGGCTCGACGGCCTGCTCGCCCGCGCGGTCATGAGCATCCAGGCCGTGAAGGGCGTCGAGGTCGGCGACGGCTTCGAGGTCGCGGGCCGTCGCGGCAGCGCGGCGCACGACCCGATCGAGTGGGACGAGGCGGGCCGGACCTACCGCCGCACCTCGACCCTCGCGGGCGGTACCGAGGGCGGCATGTCGACGGGCGAGCTCCTCGTCGTGCGCGCGGCGATGAAACCGCTGGCGACGCTCAACCGCCCGACCCTGAAGACGGTCGACGTCGTCACCAAGGCCGAGACGGTGAGCTTCAAGGAGCGCACCGACGTGACCGCCGTGCCCGCCATGGGCGTCGTGGCCGAGACGATGGTGGCCCTCGTGCTGGCGGCGGAGGCCCAGCGCAAGTTCGGCGGCGATTCGGTCGAGGAGTTCGTCCGCAACGTCGCGACGTACCGAAGCGCCCTGCAGTGAGCGCGACGCGCGTCGCCCCGGGTCGGTCCGACGCGCCCGCGGCCGGGCCGTTCGTCGTGCTGGTCGGCCTGATGGGGAGCGGCAAGTCCGCGGTCGGTCGCCGGCTCTCGCGGCGTCTCGGCCTGCCCTTCTCCGACTCCGACGCCAGCGTGGAGCGCCTCGCCGGGCGCAGCGTCCGCGACGTGTTCGCGGTGGACGGCGAGGCGGCCTTCCGCGAGCTCGAGCGCCGGGCCGTCGCGGAGGGCTGCGCGGCCGCCGGGGGCGGGGTCTTCGCCGTCGCGGGCGGCGCCGTGCTCGACGAGGGCTCCCGCCGTGCGCTGCGCGCGCGGGCCACCCACGTCGTGTGGCTCGACGCCCCGACCGACGAGTTGCTGCGGCGGACGTCCCGGGCGGCACACCGGCCGGCGCTCGACCGCGACGCGGCGGGCACGCTCGCAGCGATGCGGGAGGCTCGCGAGGTGCTGTACCGGGAGCTCGCCACGGCTCGGGTGGAGACGGGCGGCCGCGATCTCGAGGCGGTCACCGAGGAGGTCGCGCGCACGGTGGGGGCGGTGTGAGCGACGCCCGCAGCACGGTGCGCGTCGCCCTGGGGTCGCGCGCGTACGACGTGATCGTGGCGCACGGCGCGGCGCGCGAGCTCGCCTCGGTCGTCGCGGTCACCACCGGCGCGCGCCGCGCCGCGGTGCTCACCCAGCCCGGCATCCCCATCGCGCCCGATCCGGGCATCCCCGCCACGCGCATCGAGCTCCCGGCGGGGGAGGCGGCCAAGGACCTGGCGGTCGTGGCGCGGGTGGCCGGCGACCTCGCCCGTGCGGGGCTCACCCGCGACGACGTCATCGTCGGCGTCGGCGGCGGGGTCGTGACGGACGTGGCCGGCTTCGTCGCCGCGACGTGGCACCGCGGGACGCCCGTCGTGCACGTCGCGACGACGCTCGTCGGCATGGTGGACGCGGCGATCGGCGGCAAGACGGGGGTCAACATCCCGGAGGGGAAGAACCTGGTGGGCGCCTTCTGGCAGCCGCGGGCGGTGTTGTGCGACCTCGACGCGCTCGCACACCTGCCCGAGCGCGAGATGCGCTGCGGCCTCGGCGAGATCGCCAAGTACCACTTCCTCACCGGCGAGGACCTGCTCGCGATGCCGCTGCACGAGCGCGTGGCGCGGTGCGTCGCGATCAAGGCCGAGGTCGTGGCGCAGGACGAGACCGAGTCGGGTCGCCGTGCGATCCTCAACTACGGGCACACCCTGGCCCACGCGCTCGAGCGGGCGACGGGTCACGACCTGGCGCACGGCGAAACGGTGGCGATCGGGCTCGTGTTCGCCGCCGAGGTGGCGCGCGCGATGGGCCGCATCGACGACGCCCGCGTGCGGCGGCACTACGAGGTCGTGCGCGACGCGTACGGGCTCGCCGTCGCGGTGCCCGAGGGGGCGCGACGCGACGCGCTCGCCGAGTACATGCGACGCGACAAGAAGGCGCGCGACGGATATGCGTTCGTGCTCGACGGTCCTCGCGGCGTGGAGCTCGTGCGCGACGTGCCGGAGGGTGCCGTGCGCGCGGCGTTCGACGCGCTCGGCGTAGGCTGACCCGGTGGCCACGGGGACCCGCTCGCGCGTCGTCGTCCTCAACGGCCCGAACCTGAACCTGCTGGGGGATCGCGAGCCCGAGATCTACGGCACCGACCGGCTCGAGGACCACGCGGCGCGGGCCCGCGAGGCGGCCGCCTTCCTCGGCGTCGACCTCGAGTTCGCGCAGGCGCAGAGCGCCGGCGCCATGGTCGAGATGGTCCACGCCGCGCGCGGCCGAGCCGACGCCCTGATCGTGAACCCCGGGGCCCTCACGCACTTCGCGTGGAGCGTGCACGACGCGCTCGCCGCGTTCGCTGGGCCCGTGGTCGAGGTGCACCTGAGCAATCCCGCCACCCGCGAGCCGTGGCGCCACGAGAGCGTCGTCGCCCCGGTGGCGAGCGGCACGATCTCGGGATTCGGCCCGCAGAGCTACGTCTTCGCGGTCCACGCCGCGGTGACCCTGCTGCGGGCGCGCGGCGCGTGAGCGCGGCGCTCGCCCCCCTCCGCGTCTCGGGGCGCGACGGCGCGGTGCGCGCGAGGCTCTCGGAGGTCGCACCGTCCGCGCGGGGCCTGCTCGTGACCGACCTGCACCACGTGCGGTGGCTCACGGGCTTCACGGGGTCGGCCGGCACGCTCGTGGTGCTGCCCGAGGGCATGGCCCTGGTGGTCGACGGCCGGTACGGCGACCAGTCGCGGGCGCAGATCGCCGAGGGTGGCGCGGCGTGCGAGGTGCGCGAGGCCCGCAGCGCCGCGTCGCTGCGCGACGAGTTGGCCGCGGCCGTACGCGACCTGGGGGAGCTGGCCTTCGAGCCGTCCGAGGTGACGGTGGCGCAGCACGAGTCCTGGGCCGCGACGCTTGCACCGAGGCTGGTGCCGACCGCCGGCGTGGTGGCGACGCTTCGCCGCCGCAAGACGGGGCCCGAGATCGAGCGCATGGAGGCCGCGGCCCGCGCGGCCGATGCGGCGCTCGCCGAGGTCGAGCCGATGCTGGGCGGCGGGGCGACGGAGGCCGACGTGCGCGACGAGCTCGAGTACCGGATGCGCCGACATGGCGCGGACGGTCCGAGCTACGACACGATCGTCGCGTCCGGGCCGCACGCGGCCCGACCTCACCACCGACCCACGCGGCGGGCGATCGTGGAGGGAGACGCCGTGGTGATCGACGTCGGTGGCCTCGTCGACGGCTACCACTCCGACATGACGCGCACGTACCTCGTGGGTCACGTGCCCGCGGCGCTCTCCGAGATGCACGCGCTCGTCGGACGCGCACAGCGAGCGGGCCTCGAGGCCGTGCGCCCCGGCACCTCGGCCCACGACGTGGACCTCGCGTGCCGGGAGATGATCGCCACCGCCGGACTCGGCGCCGAGTTCACGCACTCGACGGGACACGGCGTCGGACTGCAGATCCACGAGATGCCGTGGGTCCGCACGGGGTCGCACGAGCCGCTCGCGGAGGGCGAGGTGGTGACGGTCGAGCCCGGGCTCTATCGTGAGGGGCTCGGCGGCGTGCGCACCGAGGACCTCGTGGTCGTCACGCGCGACGGGTGCCGCCCCCTGACCCACACCCCCAAGGACCGACAGTGCCTGCCATCACGACCAACGACCTGAAGAACGGGATCACGCTCGAGATCGACGGCGCGCTCTACACCGTCGTGGAGTTCCAGCACGTCAAGCCCGGCAAGGGCGGGGCCTTCGTGCGCACCAAGTTGCGCAACCTGCGCAACGGCAACGTGTTCGACCGCACGTTCAACGCCGGCGTTCGGGTCGAGCAGGCGATCCTCGACAAGCGCGACATGCAGTTCGTCTACAAGGACGGGGACTCCTACGTCTTCATGGACACCGAGTCGTACGAGCAGACGCAGGTGCGGCCCGCGGCGCTGGGCGACGCGGCCCACTACCTCGTCGAGGGCGGGGGCGCCATCATCGCGACGCACCGCGACGAGATCGTGTCCGTCGAGATCCCCGCCAGCGTCGAGCTCACGGTGACCAAGACGGAGCCCGGCGTGCAGGGCGACCGCGTCTCGGGCGCACGCAAGCCCGCGACCCTCGAGACGGGCGTGACCGTGCAGGTCCCGCTGTTCGTCAACGAGGGCGACCGGGTGAAGGTCGACACCCGCTCCGGCGACTACATCACGAGGGTCTGATGCCGGCGGGCGGCGACCCGCGGACCGAGTCCCGGGAGCGGGCGCTGACCCTGCTGTACGAGTCGGAGGCCCGCGGCGTCTCCGTCGACGCGGTGCTGGCCGGCCGCCCGCTCGCGGGGGATGAGCTGGCGATGCGACTCGCGCGGGGCGTGGAGGCCCACCGCGACGAGATCGATGCGGCCATCTCCGAGCACTCGCACGCCTGGACGCTCCCGCGGATGCCCGCGATCGACCGCAACGTGCTGCGCCTCGGCGTCCACGAGCTGCTGCACCGTCCGGACGTGCCGACCGGCGCGGTGATCGACGAGGCCGTCGGGCTCGCCAAGCGCTTCTCGACGGATGACTCGGGGCGCTTCGTCAACGGCGTACTGTCGGCGGTGGCACGCACCCACCGGACGAAGGGCGGATAGTACGCAGCGCTGGATCCTCGCCACGCGGGCATGGCTCGCCGCGAGGACCGTGTGGCAGGTCGCGCTCGGCAGCGCGGTGACGCTGCACGCGACGTACTTCGCGGCGCTGACCGTCGAGGTGCACCGCGGGCTCGGGACGAGCGCCTACGACTTCGGCCTCTACGACCAGGGCATCTGGCTGCTGTCGAGGTTCGACGCGCCGTTCGTGACCCTCATGGGCCGCAACCTGTTCGGGGACCACACGAGCTTCATCCTGCTCGCGCTCGTCCCCCTCTACTGGATCACGTCCAACACGTCGACGCTCTTCGTCGTGCAGGCGATCGTCATCTCGCTCGGCGCGCTGCCGATCTTCGTCGTCGCGCGGCGACGCCTCGGGAGCGAGGCAACTGCCCTGGCCGTGGCGGGCGCCTACCTGCTGCACCCGGCGGTGGGCTGGATCGCGCTGGAGAACTACCACCCCGACTCCTTCCTCGGCCTGTTCGTGGGCGTCGCGTGCGCGGGCGCACTCCTGGGGCGCTGGCGCTGGTACTTCCTCGGCGTCGTGCTCGCGCTGCTGGTGAAGGAGGACGTCGGTCTCGTCCTGATCCCGCTCGGCGCGTGGGTCGCCGTGCGCCGCAACACGCGGATCGGCGTGGTGACCGCGGCCTTCGCCCTCTGGTACGCGCTCGTCGCCGTCTTCGGCATCCAGCGCGGCCTGCTCGGCGTGCCGTTCCGCAACTCCTGGCGGTTCCCGTTCGGCGGCCCGTGGGACGCGCTGGTCTCGCCCCTCGCGCGCCCGCTCGACCTGGTGCGCCACCTCGCGTCCGACGGCCGCCCGTTCTACGTGCTCCAGATGCTGCTGCCGCTGGCGCTGGTGATGGGGGCCGCCCCCGGCTTCGCGGCGATCGCGGTCCCCGTGCTGGCGTCCAACGTGCTCAGCACCTTCTGGTATCAGTACCAGGTCGAATACCACTACTCGCTCGTGATCGTGCCGGTGCTCGCGATGGCCACGGTGCTCGGGCTCGCGCGGATCCCGGAGCGCTGGCGCCGGGCGACCGTCGCGGGCCTCGTGGCCTCCTCGCTCGTGTGCGCATGGCTCTGGTCGCCGCTGCCGCTCGCGCGCCACTCGGTGCGCTACAACAGCCCGCGCAGCGCGTACGTGCGGGAGGCGATGGAGGCGGTCGCCCGCGTGCCCGACGACGCCGTGGTGTCGGCGTTCCACCCCCTGACGGCGCACATGGCCCGTCGCCACCGCATCTACTCGTTCCCCGTGCCGTTCGAGCGGCGGCTGTACGGCCCCGACGTCTTCGCCGCCGGCGGGGAGCTGGCGTTCTCGGACGAGATCGAGTTCGTCGTCCTGCCGGTGGAGCTCCCCGACAAGGACGCGGCCGTCTGGGATCGCGTGCGGGACCGTTTCGAGCTCGCGTTCGCGAACTCGCGGTGGGCGGTGTGGCAACGCGAGGGCGGCTGACGGCCTCCGGCCCCCGCCCGTCGCGCGACCGGGCGTCGCGCGGCGCCTTGCTAGTGTGCGCTGACCGTCACGTGGGTCCCGTGAGGCCCATACGGAGGAGCGACATGGCACGTCCCGCACCCGCGCACGCCGAGGTGATGACGGCATCCGACGTGCAGCGCGCGATCGTGCGGATCGCCCACGAGATCGTCGAACGCAACCACGGCCTGGAGCGGCTCGCGCTCGTCGGGCTGCAGCGCGGCGGCACCTGGATCGCCGAGGCCATCGCCGCCGCCATCGCCGGGATCGACGCGGCGCATCCCGTGCCGTGCGGCGCCCTCGACGTGAGCCTCCACCGCGATGACATCGGGCTGCGCCCCGTGTCGATCGGCGCGGTGTCGCACATCCCCTTCGACCTCACGGCCGCCACGGTGGTGCTCGTGGACGACGTGCTGTTCACGGGGCGCACGGTGCGTGCCGCGCTGGAGGGGCTCAACGGCTACGGGCGGCCGCGCGCGGTCCAGCTCGCGGTGCTCGTCGATCGCGGCCACCGCGAGCTGCCGATCCGTCCCGACTACGTGGGGAAGAACCTGCCGACCCGCGTCGACGACGAGGTGCGCGTGACCCCGGCCGGCGTGACGCTCGAGGCGGCGTCGTGAGGCACTTGCGCTCGATCCGCGAGCTCGGCGGGGAGGACCTCGTCGGCCTGCTGCGACTCACCGACCACATGACGGAGATCAACCAGCGGCCCGTCCCGCGGGTGCCGGCGCTGCGCGGCCGCACGGTGGCGAGCCTCTTCTTCGAGGACTCGACCCGCACCCGTCTGTCCTTCGAGACCGCGGCCAAGCGCCTCTCCGCCGACACGATGACCTTCAACGTCTCGACCTCGAGCGTCAACAAGGGCGAGTCGCTGCGCGACACCATCGCGACGATCACGGACATGGGGGTCGACTGCTTCGTCGTGCGCCATCGGTCGGTCGGGGTGCCGTGGCAGATCTCGGACTGGACGACGGCGAGCGTGGTCAACGCGGGCGACGGCGCGCACCAGCACCCGACGCAGGCGCTCGTCGACTGCTACACCATCCGCGAGCGCACGCACGCCGAGCGGATGGACGGCATGCACGTCGCCATCGTCGGGGACATCAAGCACAGCCGCGTCGCGCGCAGCAACGTCGACGCCTTCGGCATGCTCGGCGCGAGGGTCACGCTGGTCGCGCCGCCCACGCTGCTGCCGCCCGACGTCGCCCACTGGGGGGTCGCGACCACGCAGGACCTCGACGGGCTGCTCGGCGAGGTCGACGTGCTCTACATGCTGCGCCTCCAGAGCGAGCGCATGGCGCAGGGTCACGTGCCGAGCCTGCGCGAGTACAGCGAGCAGTACGGCCTCACCCGCACGCGGGTCGACCGGCTGCGCGGCGATGCGATGGTCATGCACCCGGGGCCGATGAATCGCGGCGTCGAGATGCAGATCGACCCGTCGGACCTGAAGAACAGCATGATCCACCGCCAGGTGGCCAACGGCGTGTCGGTGCGCATGGCCGTGCTCTTCGACCTGCTCGGCGCGGGCTCGCACCTGGGCGGGCAGGCGTGAGCGCGGCGTCGGTGCTGCTGCGCGGCGGCACCGTGGTCAACCGCGACGGCGAGCGGGCGGCCGACGTGCGCGTGGAGGGCGGGCTCGTCACCGACGTCGCCGCCCCGGGCACGCGGCTCGTGGCCGACGTCGTGCTCGACGCGGCCGGCTGCATGGTCTCGAGCGGTTTCGTCGACCTGCACGCCCACCTGCGCGAGCCCGGCAAGGAGGAGGCGGAGACGATCGAGACGGGCAGCCGCGCGGGTGCGATCGGGGGCTACACCGCGCTCGTGGCGATGCCCAACACCGACCCGGCGCAGGACTCGGTCGCCGTCGTCGACTTCGTGCGAGAGCAGGGCAAGCGCGCCGGCCTGGCGGAGGTCGTCCCGTCGGGTTGCATCACGACCGGCCGTCGCGGCGAGTCGCTCGCGCCCCTCGCCGAGCTCGCGGCCGCGGGGGTGCGGCTGTTCACCGACGACGGCAACGGCGTGCAGGACCCGATGCTGATGCGCCGGGCCCTCGAGTACGCGCGGGGCCTGGGAGTGACCTTGGCGCAGCACTGCGAGGTCGCCGACCTCACGCGCGGCGCGGTGATGAACGAGTGCGCCTGCTGCACCGACCTCGGGCTGCCGGGCTGGCCGGCGCTCGCCGAGGAGCTCATGGTGTACCGCGACGTCGAGCTGGTGCGACTCACCGGCGCGACGATGCACTTCCTGCACCTCTCGACCGCGCGCAGCGTCGAGCTCGTCCGCGCGGCCAAGCGCGACGGGCTCCCCGTGACGGCCGAGGTGACCCCGCACCACCTCTCGCTCACCGACGACCTGCTCGCGACGTACGACCCCGTCTACAAGGTCAATCCTCCGCTTCGGTCGCGCGCCGACATCTCGGCCCTCGCCGCCGGTGTGCGCGACGGCACGATCGATGCCATCGCCACCGACCACGCGCCGCACCCACGCCGCGACAAGGAGCTGGCGCTCGACGCGGCGCCGCCCGGGATGCTCGGCCTCGAGACGAGCCTCGGCGTCGTCGCGCCGCGGCTCGGGCTGGAGCCCCGCGACCTCGTGCGCGTCATGTCGTGGAACCCGGCGCGCATCGCGCGCGTGGACGCGCGGCACGGCCGGGACGTCGCGCCGGGCGAGCCGGCCAACCTCGCGGTGTTCGACCTCGGGGCGTCGTGGGCGGTCGACCCCGGGCGCCTGGCGAGCAAGAGCACCAACACGCCGTACGCGGGGGTCGCGCTCACGGGCCGGGTGCGCCACACGTTGTACGCGGGCGTGCCGACGGTGCGCGACGGGGTGGCGACGCGATGACGCCGAGGCCCGCGCTCCTCGCGCTGCGCGACGGATCCCTCTTCGAGGGCGAGGCGATCGGGATGGGTGCGGGACCCGACGACGGCGCGGTCGTCGCGTCGGGGGAGGTGGTCTTCCACACCGGGCTCACCGGTTACCAGGAGGTGCTCACCGACCCCTCGTACGCGGGGCAGATCGTCACCTTCACCACCCCGCACATCGGCAACTACGGCGCCACCGCCGCCGACGACGAGTCGCGGCGCATCTTCGCGCGGGGCGTGATCGTGCGCGAGCTGGCGCGGCGGCGCAGCAACTGGCGCAGCGAGACCGACCTCGATGCGTCGCTGCGGCGCGCGGGGCTCGTGGGCATCGCGGGCATCGACACGCGCCGCCTCACGCGCCTGTTGCGCGAGGGAGGCGCCATGCCGGGGGCGATCGGGACGGCGGGGGAGTCGGCCGTGCGCGCCGCCGCGTCCGCGGAGCGCGGCACCGCCGGATTGGACCTCGTCGCCGAGGTCACCTGCGACGCACCGTACGACGTGCCGGGTGCGGGAGGGTCGGCGCCCCTCGTGGTCGCGTACGACTTCGGGATCAAGACGACGATGCTCGAGTGCCTGGGGGAGATCGCGCGGGTGCGCGTGGTGCCCGCGTCGACGCCGGCCGCCGCGGTGCTGGCGATGCGGCCCGACGGCGTGTTCCTCTCCAACGGCCCCGGCGACCCCGAGCGCGTCGCCGGTGCGACCGAGCGGATCCGCGAGGTGCTCGACGCGGGCGTGCCGACGTTCGGCATCTGTCTCGGCCACCAGTTGCTGTCGCTCGCGCTCGGTGGCCGCACGTACAAGCTCCCGTTCGGGCACCACGGCGCCAACCATCCCGTGCGCGACCTGCGCACCGGTCGCGTCGAGATCACGAGCCAGAACCACAACTTCTGTGTGGACCCCGACTCGCTCGCCGGGGTGGTCGACGCGACGCACGTCAACCTCAACGACGGGACCAACGAGGGCATGCGCGTGCGCGGGGCCAACGCCGCGTCGGTGCAGTACCACCCGGAGGCGGGTCCGGGCCCGCACGACAGCCGCTACCTCTTCGGCGAGTTCGCCGCGATGATGTCGGGGCCGCGCTGATGCCGCGCCGGACCGACCTCTCCTCGATCCTCGTGATCGGCTCCGGCCCGATCGTGATCGGGCAGGCCTGCGAGTTCGACTACTCGGGCACCCAGGCGTGCCGCGTGCTGCGGGCGGAGGGCTACCGCGTGGTGCTCGCCAACTCGAACCCCGCGACGATCATGACCGACCCCGACTTCGCCGACCGCACCTACGTCGAGCCGCTCACCGCGGACATGCTCGAGCGGATCCTCGACCGGGAGCGACCCGACGCGGTGCTCCCGACGCTCGGCGGGCAGACGGCGCTCAACCTGGCCATGGCCCTCCACGAGCGCGGCAGGGTCGGCGTGCCCGGCGCGCCCGAACTGATCGGGGCCAACGCCGAGGCCATCGCGACGGCCGAGGACCGCGACCGATTCAAGCGCGCGATGCTCGAGATCGGGCTCGGCGTGCCGCGCAGCGGCATCGCGCACACGCCCGACGAGGCGCGCGAGGTGCTGGGGGAGATCGGCCTGCCCGTGATCATCCGCCCGGCCTACATCCTGGGCGGGCGCGGCACGGGCATCGCGCACACGCCCGAGGAGTTCGAGAAGGTCGTGGCCAACGGCCTCGCCGCCAGCCCGATCTCGGAGGTCCTCATCGAGACCTCGATCGTCGGGTGGAAGGAATACGAGCTCGAGGTGATGCGCGACCGCGCGGACAACTGCGTGATCATCTGCTCGATCGAGAACGTCGACGCGATGGGAGTGCACACGGGCGACTCGATCACGGTGGCGCCGGCGATGACGCTCTCGGACGTCGAGTACCAGCGCATGCGCGACGCGGCCTTCGCCTGCATCCGCCGGGTCGGCGTCGAGACGGGTGGCTCCAACGTGCAGTTCGCGGTCCACCCCCGCACGGGGGAGCAGGTCGTGATCGAGATGAACCCGCGGGTCTCGCGGTCGTCCGCCCTCGCGTCCAAGGCCACCGGCTTCCCCATCGCCAAGATCGCCGCCAAGCTCGCCGTCGGCTACACGCTCGACGAGATCCCCAACGACATCACGCGCAAGACCCCCGCGAGCTTCGAGCCCGTCATCGACTACGTCGTCACCAAGGTGCCGCGGTGGGCGTTCGAGAAGTTCCCGGGCGTCCCGGGCGTGCTCGGCACCCAGATGCAGAGCGTGGGGGAGTCGATGGCGATCGGCCGCACGTTCGCCGAGAGCCTGCAGAAGGCGCTCCGATCGCTCGAGATCGGGCGGGCCGGGCTCAACTGCGATGCGGGCGAGGCCCGCCACGCGGCGCTGCCCGACGACGAGCTGCGCCGCCGCGTCGCCGTGCCGACCCCCGACCGGATCTTCGAGGTCGGCGAGTGCCTGCGCCGCGGGTGGGGCATCGACGCGGTGGCCGCGCTCACGCACCTCGACCCGTGGTTCCTCGACCAGATGCAGGCCATCGTCGACGAGCGCGAGGCCCTCGCGGGTGCCGCGGCGGCGACCCTCGGCCGGGCGCAGTGGCGCCGCGCGAAGCGTCTCGGCTTCTCCGACGCGCAGCTCGCCCACCTGTGGGGCACGGACGAGGGCACGGTGCGGGCCGCGCGCATCGCCGCCGGCGTGCGTCCGACGTACAAGGCCGTCGACACCTGCAGCGCCGAGTTCGCCGCCGACACGCCGTACCTCTACTCGACCTACGAGGACGAGGACGAGGTCCGGCCGACCGACAGGCCCAAGGTGCTGATCCTCGGCAGCGGGCCCAACCGCATCGGGCAGGGCATCGAGTTCGACTACTGCTGCGTGCACGCCTGCTTCGCCCTGCGCGACGCCGGCTACGAGACGATCATGCTCAACTGCAACCCCGAGACGGTCTCGACCGACTACGACACGTCGGACCGCCTCTACTTCCAGCCGCTGACGGCGGAGGACGTGCTCGACGTGATCGAGCACGAGGGCGGGCTCGGCAGCGGCGCGCCGCGGGTGATCGTCGGCCTGGGTGGCCAGACGCCGCTCAAGCTGAGCGCCCGCATCCC
>CAXRBC010000004.1:0-2591 GCA_964228515.1 Ilumatobacteraceae bacterium | reverse complement strand
GCCATCGTCTCGACGTCCGCCTTCTTCACGAAGGCGCCGTCCTCGTTCCGCAGGAGGTTCTCCAGCAGGACCTTCAGCGAGAAGGGCAGGGTGGCGAGGGTGTTCCCCTCGAGCCCGCGGAGCGCGTCGAGTCGGTAGTAGGTGTACGGCGTGCCGTCGACGGGGAGGGTGTCGCGGCTCTGAAAGGAGTTGTGCGAGGTCATTGGGGGGAAAGGCGACAGAATGAGGCGGCATTCCCGTCAGCGCGGCGTCGACGGGCGACGTTAACTTCTGCGGGATGAAGCTAACACGTGGTGCGGGCACTCTGCTCTGCGCGGTCGCGCTGCTCGACGTCGGCTCGATGGGTGCGCAGGCGCGGCCGCTCACCCTGGACGACGCGGTGCGGCGCGCGGCGACGGCGTCCCCCGCGGCGGCCGCGGCGGTGGCACGACGGCAGGAGCTGGTCGGGCGGGCGCGGACCGAGGCGCAGTGGGCGAACCCGCTGATCGAGCTCCGTCGGGAGAATGAAGGGGCGCCGATCCCGTACGATGATTTCGCGACGGTGACGCTCCCGGTGGGTGTGACCGGGCGTCGCGTGGCGCTGCGCGCGGCGTTGGCCGCGACGCGTGACCGGGCGACGGCCGACTCGCTCGAGGTGGTGCGCGCGGCGGGGTTCGAGGCGGCGCGGGCGTGGTGGGCGTATTGGGCCGCGCGCGCCGAGGCGGAGGTCGCGAGCGCGCACGCCGCGCTCCTGGATCGCATCGCCGCGCTCGACTCGCTGCGGGCCGCCGAGGGAGAACTCGCCGAGGCGAGCGCCTTCCGGATGCGCCTCGAGGCGCAGCGGGGCCGGCATGCGGCGGCGCAGGCCGTCGCCGCCGCCGCGCATGCGCGTGCGCGCCTCGCCGCCGTGGTCGATGAGGGGGATCCCGAGGCGATCGACGTCGGAGAGCCGCCGCGCGTCGCCACCACGCTGCCGTCGGTCGAGGTCGCGCTCGCGGCCGCGACGCAGGACCGCCCCGACGTCCGGGCGGCGCAGGCCGCGGTCCGCGCCGCCGACCGCCGGCGTACCGCCGAGCGGCTCGGGACCCTCCCCGACGTCGGCCTCACCGGTGGCTACAAGGGGACGGGGGGCTTCGAGACCGCGCTCTTCGGCGTGATGGTCACGGCGCCGGTTTTCAATACGAACGGCGGGAACCGTGAGCGGGCCGCCGGAGAATGGTTGCAGGCCGACGCCGAGCGGCGCGCGACGGAGCGTCGGGCGACCACGGAGGTCCGCGCGGCGCTCATCGCCGCCCGGGTCATCGACGACGGCACGGCGGGGTTCGACGATGCCTTCGTCGCCCGAGCCGACGTCGTCGCCGGCGCCGCGGAGGCCGCGTACCGCGAGGGCGCGGCCTCCCTCATCGAACTGCTGGATGCCTTCCGGGCCGCCGCCGACGCGCGCACCGCCCGGGTGCGTGGGCTGCAGGACCGTGCCCTCGCCCGACTCGACCTCCGGCGCGCGATGGGCGCGCCCGCCGTGGAGACCCCCTGATGCCGATCGTCCGCTGTGCGCCGCGCGTCGCCGTGCCGCTCCTCCTCGCCCTTGTCACCGCCTGCGGTGGCGCCCCTGAGTCCGCGGTGGAGTCCGCGGGCGTCGCCGACACCGCGCTCGTCGCGCCGGAGGCCGTCGCGATCGCGGGATTCGCGCTCGCGGGCGTCGAGGAAACGGAGTGGCGGGACGCCTGGCAGATGCCGGCGCACGTGAGCCTCGACCCCGGGGCGACGCAGCCGCTGGGGAGCATCGTCGAGGGGCGTGTCCTCGAGGTGCGGGTCTTTCCCGGCGATCGGGTACGCGCCGGTGAGATCGTCGCCGCGATCCACTCGCACGAGGTGATGGATGCGCGGCAGGCGCTCGCCGCCGCGCAGGCGGGACGGATCACCGCCGATTCCGCCGCGACGGTGGCGGAGGCCGCCGCGGGTCGCGCGGAGCGGCTGCTCGCCGCGCGGGCGCTGAGTCCCGCCGACGTCGAGCGCGCGAAGGCGGCGCGGGCGGCCGCCGTCGCGGCGCGTGCCGCGGCGCACGCGGAGCTCGAGCGCGCCGAGGCGATGATGGCGCACCTCCTCGGCGACGCGCCGGCGACCGGCGTCGACGAACATGCCGCACTGATCCGTGCCCCCTTCGATGGCGTCGTCACGGGCCGCGAGGTCCAGCCGGGCCAGGTCATCCTCGTCGGGCAGCCGCTCGTCACCGTCGCCCGCGAGGGCCGGCTCGGCATCCTCATGCATCTCCCGGAGGAGGCGGTCGCGAGCGTCGCGCGCGACGTGGCGGTCCGTTTCACCGTCCCGGCCTACCCGGACCGCACCTTCCGGGCGCGTGTGGTCCGCATCGCGCCGGTGGTCGATTCGCTGAGCCGCGCGATGGAGGTCTGGGCGGCGATCGAGGGGGAGGGGCAGCGGCTCCTCCGGGCGGAGATGACCGCGAACGCCGAGCTCGCGGGCGCGCGCGGCGCGCGCGTGCTCACCGTCCCCGCGGGGGCGGTGCAGGTGATGGACGGCGACACCGTGGTGGTGCTCGCGCGGCGCGTCGACGGCGGGATGCTCCTCGAGGCGCGCCCGGTGCGGCTCGGCCG
>CAXRBC010000003.1:0-2014 GCA_964228515.1 Ilumatobacteraceae bacterium | reverse complement strand
CCGACGCGGTTGGCCGCCACGATCGGCATGCAGTTGACCGCGGCGTGGCCCTGCATCGCGCGCTGCCACTGGTCGCGCGAGTCGTGCACCCACGCCGAGGCCGACGGCTCGCTGCCGATCGCGGTGGGATAGCAGATGACGTCCGCGCCCATCAGCGCCATCGCGCGCGCCGCCTCGGGGAACCACTGGTCCCAGCAGATGCCGACGCCGACGGCGCCGACCCGCGTGTGCCAGACGCGGAAGCCCGTGTCGCCGGGCGAGAAGTAGAACTTCTCCTCGTAGCCGGGACCGTCGGGGATGTGGCTCTTGCGGTAGGTGCCGAGCACGGTGCCGTCGGCGTCGACCATCGCCACGGTGTTGAAGTACGCGGCGTTGGCCCGCTCGTACACGCTCACGGGCAGCACCACGCCGAGCTCGCGGGCGAGTCCCGCGAAGTGCGCCACCGTGGGGTGGCCGTCGATCGGCCGGGCGCGCGCCATCTCGTCGGCGTGCTCGTCCTTGCAGAAGTAGTGACCCTCGAACAGCTCGGGGATGAGCACGAGCGTCGCTCCCTTGGCCGCCGCCTCGCGCACGAGGCGCTCCGCGGTCGCGACGTTGGCCGCCACGTCTGGCGCCATCGCCATCTGGACCGCGGCGGCGACGAGCCGCGTCACGCGAGCGCCCCCTCGATGGCCGCGACGAGGGCGGGGTCGTCGGGCGCCGTCATCGGCGAGAATCGCGCCAGCACACGGCCGTCCCGCGCGACGAGGAACTTCTCGAAGTTCCAGCGCACGTCGCCCGCGTGACCCTCGGCGTCGGCGACGTCGGTGAGCCGACGGTAGAGCTCGTGGCGGCCGGCCCCGTTGACGTCCACCTTCTCCGACATCGGGAACGTCACGCCGTAGGTCGTGGAGCAGAACGTGCGGATCTCGTCGGGCGTGCCGGGCTCCTGGGCGCCGAACTGGTTGCACGGCACGCCGAGCACGGCGAAGCCGCGCGGCGCGAGCCGCTCGTGCAGCGCCTCGAGCCCCTCGGACTGCGGCGTGAGGCCGCAGCGCGACGCGACGTTGACCACCAGCGTGACCTTGCCGCGCACGCGCGACATCACGTCGGGCTCGCCCCCGAGCGCCGCGATCGCGACGTCGTGGACGGTGTGACTGGATCGTGCCGGACCGGCGGACATGCCTACCTCCCCGTGGTCGTCATGGAGAGGGTAACGGCGCGCGCGCCTAGCATCGCCGCGTGCCGACGCCGTTCGACCTCGCGGCGGATGCGGCGCGCGATCTGCGCGCGCGCTTCGGCGGGGACCACGACGTGGTCGCCGTCCTGGGCTCCGGCTGGGCCGACGCGATCGGCGTGCTCGGCGAGGGCCCGCGATGCTCGCTCGCCGACGTGCCCGGCTTCAGGAAGCCCTCCGCCCTCGGCCACGGCGGCGAGGCGGTATCGCTGCGCGTCGGCGGCTCGCGCGTGCTCGTGCTCACGGGTCGCACCCACCTCTACGAGGGCCACGGCGTCGCGCCCGTCGTGCACGGCGTGCGCACCGCCGCCGCGCTGGGCTGCCGCGTGGCCGTGCTCACCAACGGCGCGGGTGTGCTGCGCGAGGACTGGCCGATCGGCGAGCCCGCGCTCATCCGCGACCACATCAACCTCACGGGCCACTCGCCGATGACCGGGGACGAGCCGCCGCGCCCGCACGCGGGACGCTTCGTCGACCTGACCGACGCGTACAGCGCGCGACTGCGCGCGGCGGCGCGCGCGGTCGCGCCATTGCCCGAGGGCGTGTACCTCGGCCTCCACGGGCCGCACTACGAGACGCCCGCCGAGATCCGCGCGGCGCGCGGCTGGGGTGCGGACCTCGTCGGCATGTCGACCGTGCTCGAGGTGATCGCTGCACGGCACGTGGGGCTCGAGGTGCTCGCGCTCTCGCTGCCGACCAACCTCGCGGCCGGCATCTCCCCGCCGCCGCGCTCGGGCGAGGAGGTCATCGCCGTGGGGCGCCGCTCCGCCGCCCGCGCCGGCGAGGTGCTGCGCGACG
>CAXRBC010000002.1:0-3405 GCA_964228515.1 Ilumatobacteraceae bacterium | reverse complement strand
TTGTCCACCAGGTCGCGCGCCTGCGTCGCGACCAGCGTGCCGATCGCGGTCACGAGGAGGCCGAAGCCGGCGAAGACCGCGACGAGCAGCGCGACGGTCGCCGCGCCGCGGGGCCACCGACGGCGGTGCAGGGCGTTGACGGCCGGCTCGAGGGCGAAGGCGAGGAAGACCGAGACGAGCAGCAAGAGCAGGAAGCTGGAGAGCCGGTGGAAGACGGCGCGCGCCGCGAGCGCCGCGAGGAACCCGACCCAGAACACCGCGATCGCGCGCGGCACCCAGCGGGGCATGGCCTCGCGCGGGCCGGGGTCGCTCGGCATCGCGTCAAGCGTACTTGTGCGCACGGTTCGCGATCGGGCGTCGGCGGATGTCACGATCTCTCCGTGAGGCTCCCCCGCCCCGAGCGCATCGACGTCGCACGCGTCACGCAGGCCGTCGCGTCCGTGCGCGAATCGATGGCCGACACGCTGCGCACGTACGTGATCGGGCCCGACGGCGAGGAGCGCGCGCGGACGCTGATGGAGACGCCGGGCGAGCGCTGGTACGCCGAGGACCGCCCGATCCGCCGCGTGCACGCGGATGCCGCCATGTTCATCGGCGGGCTGCGTGCGCTGCTCCTGCAGTCCCTGCACCCGCTCGCCATGGCCGGCGTGGCGCAGCACTCCGACTACCGCGCCGACCCGTGGGGCCGGCTGCAGCGCACCGCCGACTTCCTCGCCGTCACGACGTACGGACCCGCGGAGATGGCGGAGCGCACGATCGCGCGCATCCGCGACGTGCACTCACGCGTGGTCGGCACCGCGGCCGACGGTCGCGCCTACTCGGCGAGCGACCCGCACCTGCTCAAGTGGGTGCACGTCGCGGAGGTCGACTCGTTCCTCGCCGCGCACCAGCGATTCGGCGAGCGCCCGCTCGACCAGGCCGGGTGCGACGGCTACGTGGCCGACATGGCGCGCGTGGCCGAGGCGCTCGGCGTCGAGCGCCCGCCGCGCACCGAGCGCGAGCTCGCCACGCAGCTGCGCGCCTACAAGCGTGAGCTGCGCTCGACGCCCGAGAGCCGCGACGCGGCCCGCTACCTGCTGCTCACGCCGCCCCTCGACCCACCGGCCCGCGCTGCCTACGCGCTGCTCGCCGCCGCCACGGTGGCGACGCTGCCCGCGTGGGCGCGCATCCCGCTGCGCCTGCCCCTGCTGCCGGTGACCGAGCGCCTCGTGCTCTGGCCGCTGGGCGCCGCGATCACCGCGGGACTTCGATGGGTGACGGCGCCGTCGTCGCCCTACCGCGTCGACGCCGACTCGCGCGACCGCGCCACGAACGCGTCGTAGATCCGCTGCTGCGCGGGGTCGCGCTCGGCGGTGTCCTCGGGGTGCCACTGCATCCCGAGCAGCCAGCGGGTGCGGTGCTCGACCGCCTCGAGCACTCCGTCGGGCGCGGTGCCAACCGGCCGCAGGTCGTCCGCCAGCCGCCCGATGCCCTGATGGTGGAATGACGCGCCCTGCAGGCGCGTGGTCCCGACGGCGCGGGCCATCGCCGAGCCCGGCTCGAGCTCCACGTCGTGGAGCGCGTACTCCTCGCCGACGGGGAACTGCGCCGGCGCGTGGCGCAGCAGGCTCGCCGCCTGCGGCAGGTCGCCGAGGTGCTGCACCAGCGAGCCGCCCAGCACCACGTTGGTGAGCTGCATCCCGCGGCAGACGGCCAGCACCGGGCGGTCCTCGGCGAGCGCGGCACGCAACAGCGCCGTCTCGAACGCGTCCTGGTCGGGCTGCACGCCGTAGACGCGCGGCCCGGGCGTCTCGCCGTAGAGGCGGGGATCGACGTCGGCGCCGCCCATCAGCACGAGGCCGTCGAATCGCCGCATCGTCTCGCGCGCGTCGGCCTCCGACAACGGCTGGGGCGACACGATCACCGGCTCGCCACCCGCGCGCAGGATCGCCGAGAGGTACCTGCGTCCCGCGAACGCCACCGCGTCGCGCGACACGCGGCTCGGTGCGCCGTGGCGACCCGCGAGCGCGACGAGCGGCGTCATCGGCGCGAGGCTATCCGCGTCGCGCGGCGCACTCGGCGCCGATCGCGCGCGCGAGCGACCCACGGCGTGCGACCGCCACGCGCTCGAGCCCGAGCCACGACGCCATCGCGTGCAACTCGCGCGCGATCGGAGGTGCGACGCGCGACGCGACGGCGTGACGCTCGCCGTGGCTCGCGAGCACGCGCAGCGTGGATGCGGCACGGTCGGCCTTGAGATCCAGCCGCCCGACGAGGCGGTCGCCGACGAGCACGGGCAGCACGGAGTCGCCGGAGGTGCGCCGCGGCGCGGGCGTGTAGATCTCGATGCGGTAGCGGAAGCCGAAGAGCCGCTCGGTGCGGTCGCGCGGTGCCCACACGAGCGAATCGAAGGGCGACAGCAGCACCGCGCGGGTGCCGAGCGCCGCCGGCGTCGGTGCATCGCGGACGGGGGCGGGGAGGTAGGCGGGCTCGTCCCAGCCCTGCACGCGGACGGCGCGCAACGCGCGCCCCTCCACCAGATCGCGCACGATGTCGCGCACGTCGGTCGGACGCTGGCGGTGGTACTCCGCGAGGTCGCGGAGCGTCGCGACGCCCATGTGGCGCGCGGCGAGGAGGAGCAATGCGGCCCGCGCCTCGCGCTCCGGCGGCGTGGGCGCATCGAGTGCGCGGGCCGGGAGCACGCGCTCGGGCAGGTCGTAGACGCGGGCGAAGTCGGCGTCGCGGCGGCGCGTGGTCAGGCGGCCCGCATAGAAGAGGTATTCGAGCGCCGCCTTGGCGTCGTCCCAGTCCCACCACGAGCCCTTGGGGCCGCGGCGCGTCGAGAGGTCGGAAGCCTTGGCCGGGCCGTCGTCGCGGATGCGCGCGTGGACGCGCTCGACGAGGGCGCGGCGGCGGCCGTAGAAGCCGCGGAGCCACGGGTGCGGGCGCGCCATGCGCCAGCGGTAGAGCCGGTGGTGCGCGGTCGGCACGAGGGAGGCCTCGTGGGCCCAGTACTCGAAGACGTCGCCGCGCTCGACGGCCTCGCCGATGACGTCACGGTCGTGGGGGCCGAGGCGTGCGAAGAGGGGGAGCTCCTGGCTGCGCACGAGGACGTTGACCGCGTCGATCTGGATGACGCCGGTGGCGTCGAGCACGCGGGCGAGGGCGCGGCGAGGGTCGGCGGGATAGTCGCGGCCGATGCCTTGCGCCGCGATGGCGATGCGGCGGGCCTCGGCGAGGGAGAGTTCGTCGGTGGTGCGCTGCGCGCGGCGTGGCGCGCCCATGGATCTCCGGGCCGTCAGTCGGCGACGGCGATCGTGACCGAGGCGATGACGACGTCCGTCTTCGGGCGGTCGCCGGCACCGGTGGGCACGGACTGCATCTGCTCGACGACGTCGAGGCCCTTCACGACCTGGCCGAAGAGCG
>CAXRBC010000001.1:0-7763 GCA_964228515.1 Ilumatobacteraceae bacterium | reverse complement strand
GTTGGTCGCCCGCGGGCGCGAACGACGACTCGACGACGAAGGGCCGCGCCGCCGGCGCGGCCGCGATCGGCTCAGCCACCCGCGCCCCGCACCGGTCGCCCCGCCCCCGGGCCCGCGGGGGGCAGCGCGCGCATCCACTCCCACGCGTCGTCCACGGCGCGTGCGAGCGCGTCGAGATCGCCGGAGTTGTCGACGACGTGGCCCGCGATGCGGCGGCGCTCCTCGCGCGAGGCCTGCGCGGCCACCCTCGCGCGGGCGTCCTCCTCGCGCATGCCGCGGTCTCGCACGAGTCGCGCGACGGCGACCTCCTCGTCGACGTCCACGACCAGCACGCCCGAGAGGCCCTCGCGCGGCCGCTCCGCGAGCAGCGGCACGTCGAGCACGACGACGGTCCCGCCGCCCGCGGCACCCGCCGCCTCCCCCGCGCGCGCCTCCTCGACGCGCCGCTCCATCTCCTCGGCCACGGCCGGGTGCACGATCGCGTTCAGACGCGCACGGGCCCCCGCGTCGGCGAAGACGATCGACCCGAGCCGGGCCCGGTCGAGGGTCCCGTCGGCGGCCAGCACCGCGTCACCGAACTCGCGCACGATCGCGGCGAGCACGGGTCGGCCCGGCCGCTGCAGGTCGCGCACGATGGCGTCGGCGTCCACGATGACCGCGCCCTTGCGCGCGAGGAGCCCCGAGACCGTCGACTTGCCCGATCCGATCCCGCCGGTCAGGCCGACGAGGATCACGCCGACACCGTCGGCGCGTTCACGCTGCTCGGCCGGCGGTCAGCCGGCGGCGGTCTCGTCCCCGCCGACCCAGTTGCCCTGCTCGTCGGTCTGGAACTGCCCGCGGTACTCCTCGGCCAGCTCGCCGCCCTCGGCGGCCTGCTTGATCGAGAGGCTGATGCGCCGGCGCGCGAGGTCGAGGTCGATGATCTTGACCCACAGCTCCTCGTTGGGCGTCACGACCTGCTCGGGAGCCTCGACGTGGTGCGTCGACATCTCCGAGATGTGCACGAGGCCCTCGATGCCGTCGCCCACCTGGACGAACGCGCCGAAGGGCACGAGCTTGATCACGCGCCCGTAGACGAGCTCGCCCACCTTGTGGGTCTGGGCGAACTCCTGCCACGGGTCGGCCAGCGTGGCCTTGAGCGAGAGGCTGATGCGCTCACGCTCGTGGTCGACCTCGAGCACCTTCACGTTGACCTCGTCGCCGACCTTCACGATCTCGGCCGGGTTGTCCACGTGCTTCCACGAGAGCTCGGAGACGTGGATCAGGCCGTCCATGCCGCCGAGGTCCACGAACGCGCCGAACGATACGACGCTCGAGACGCGACCCTTGCGCACCTCGCCGACGCTGAGGTTGCCGAGGAACGAGGCCTGCTGGCCCTTCTGGCTCTCCTCGAGGATCGCGCGGCGCGAGAGCACCACGTTGTTGCGCTGGCGGTCGAGCTCGAGGATCTTGGCCTGGATCTTCTGGCCGATGTAGGGCGTGAGATCGCGCACGCGGCGCAGCTCCACGAGCGATGCGGGCAGGAAGCCGCGGAGGCCGATGTCGACGATGAGGCCGCCCTTGACGACCTCCACGACGGAGCCCTCCACGACGCCATCGGCGGCCTTGACCGCCTCGATGTCGCCCCAGGCGCGCTCGTACTGCGCGCGCTTCTTGGAGAGCAGGAGGCGACCCTCCTTGTCCTCCAGGGTGAGGATGAGCGTCTCGATCTGGTCGCCGACCTTCACGACCTCGTTGGGGTCGACGTCATGGCGGATGGACAGTTCCCGGGCGAGGATCACGCCCTCGGTCTTGTACCCGATCTCGACCAGCACCTCCTCGCGGGTCACGCGCACCACGGTGCCGGTGGTGAGCTTGCCCTCCTTGAGGTCCTTCATGGTGCCGGCGACGGCATCGGCGAACGATGCGTCGCGCTCGGTCACCTTGCGGGGGGTGTAGTTGCCTTCGGAGTCGAACGTGCCCATCTGGGGCGACGCGACGAGTTGATCGGTGGTCACGGGTCGGAACTTTCGGTGGATGGAGTCGGTGGATGGGACGCGTCAGCCTACCTGCGGGCCTACGACTTGGCCCCGGCCCAGGACGACCCCCACGCCGCGTTCACCTCCAGCGGCACGTCGAGCGTCGCCGCGCCGCGCATCGTGTCGAGCACCAGCGGCTCCACGCGTGCGCGCTCGCCCGCCGGCGCCTCGACGATCACCTCGTCGTGCACCTGCAGCACGATCCGCGCCTGCAGCCCCGCCTCCGACAGCGCACGGTCGATGCGCACGAGCGCGACCTTGAAGATGTCGGCGGCGAGCCCCTGGATCCCCGAGTTCATCGCCTGGCGCTCGCCCACCTGCTTGAGCTGACGGTTCGGGCTCAGCAGCTCGGGGATCGGGCGCCGTCGGCCGAAGAGCGTCACGGTGTAGCCGCGGTTGCGCGCCTCGGCCACCACGCCGTCCATGTACGCGCGCACCTTGGGGAACGCGGCGAAGTATGCGGTGAGGATGCCGTCCGCCTCCCCGACCCCGATGCCGAGGCGCTGCGCGAGCCCGTACGCCTCCATGCCGTACGCGAGGCCGTACGACACCATCTTCGCCTGCGATCGCTGCCCGATCGTCACGTCGGCGGGGTCGACGCCGAAGACGCGCGAGGCGGTCGCGGTGTGCACGTCCTCGCCGCGGGTGAAGGCGCCGATCAGGCCCGGATCCTGCGCGAGGTGGGCGATGCACCGCAGCTCGATCTGGTTGTAGTCCGCGACGAGGAGCTCGTGACCGGGCCGCGGCACGAAGGCCTCGCGAAAGACGCGACCCGCCTCGGTGCGCACCGGGATGTTGTGCAGGTTGGGCCTGTCGCTACTGAGGCGCCCCGTGCGCGCGACCGTCTGGTTGAACGTCGCGTGGATCCGCCCGTCGGCCGCGACCTCGGCGAGCAGACCCTCGCCGTAGGTCGAGCGCAGCTTCTCGACCTCGCGGAACTCGAGCAGCGGCTCGACGAACTCGGGCCACTCGCCGCGCAGGCGCTCGAGTGTCGCGGCGTCGGTGGAGTACCCCGTCTTGGTCTTCCTGCCGGGCGTGAGCTTGCGCTCCTCGTAGAGGATCTGGCGCAGCTGCACGGGGCTGTTGAGGTTGAACTCGCGGCCCACCGTCGCGTGCAGCGACGCCGTGAGCTCGGCGCATCGCGCCGCGAGACGGTCGCGGATCGCGCGCAGCGTGCCGGCGTCCACGCCGACGCCGAGGTCCTCCATCCGCGCCAGGACGCGCACGAGGGGACGCTCGACGTCGCGGTACAGCGGCGCGAGGCCCTGCGCCTCCATCGCGCGGTCGAGGGCGCGCGCCGCGACCGCGGCCCCGAGCGCCGCGACCGCAGCCGACTCACGCGCCACGGCCGAGGGATCGGCGCCGTCCAGGTCGAGCCGCCCCTCCTCGGCCGGCGCGCCGGACGGCGACGGGAGGATCACCGCCGCGTGCCGAGCGGCGACGTCGGCGACGGCGTACGTGCCCTCCGACGGATCGAGCAGGTACGCCGCGATCGCGGTGTCGGTGCCGAGCGCGTCGACGTCGATCCCCGCGGCGAGCAGCGCGCGCAGCATCGGCTTGGCGTCGTGCGCGTCGTACGAGGTGATCGCGCCGAGCGCGTCCCGCACCTCGCGCGACCCGAGCAGGTCGGCCGCGATCCAGGTCGCCTCGCCGCCGTGGGCCGACACCACCGCGACACCCGCGAGCCCCGAGCGCCCGGCTTCGCCCGTCCAGCCCGCGCTGAGCGCCACCGGGCCGGTCGCGGCGAGCGCGGCGGCGGCGTCCGCGGGGTCCACCGAGTCGCGGATCGCGAGTGCGGCGCCGTGTCCGACCGCACCGCTCGCGCCGCCCGCATCCCCCGCCGCGTCGCCCGCACCGTCGCTCGGGCCGCCCGCGGTGCCCTCCGGCTCCACCCCCATCGCTCGCATCGCGTCGGCGAACCGCGCGTGCATCGTGCGGAACTCGAAGAGCTCGAACATCCGCCGCACCGCGGCCGCGTCCGGTCGCGGTCGCGCGGTGCGCGGGTCCGCCGACAACGGCGCGTCGTCCCGCAGTCGCATCAGGCCCGCGTTGCGCATCACGCGCTCGCGATGCTCCTCGAGCGAGGCCCGCAGCTTGGGCGTCTGCTCCGCGGCGTGGTCGAAGACCGCGGCGAGCGATCCGTAGCGCTGGATGAGCTTCGCCGCCGTCTTCTCCCCCACGCCCGGCACGCCCGCGAGGTTGTCGCTCGCGTCGCCCCGCAGCGCGGCGTAGTCGGGGTACTGCGCGGGAGTCACTCCCGTGCGCTCGAGGATCCCCGCTTCGTCGTAGAGGGCGTAGTCGCTGACCCCGCGCTTGTTGTACATCACGCGCACGTGGGGGTCGCGCACGAGCTGGTACGCGTCGCGGTCCCCGGTGACGATCACGAGGTCGTCGCCGGCCGCCCGCACCCGGGCCGCGATCGTCGCGATCAGGTCGTCCCCCTCGTAGCCGGGGGCGTCGATGGTCGTCACACCCATGGCCGCGAGCAGCTCGCGCAGCAGGTCCAGCTGCTCATAGAGGATGTCGGGCTGCTCCTCCCGCTGGGCCTTGTACTCGGGCGCCGCCTCGTGGCGGAACGTGGGCTCCGCCCGGTCGAACACGACGACCACCGCGTCGGGCGCCTGCTCGCGCACGAGGTTGCAGAACATGGAGGTGAATCCGAAGAGCGCGTTCGTCACCTGGCCCTGCGACGTGACCATGTCCGTCGGGAGGGCGAAGAACGCCCGGTACGCGAGCGAGTTGCCGTCGAGCGCGAGGATCTTCACGGGGGCGGCCCCGGCCCGCCCGGGCCGTCAGCGCCCGAGCGCGTCGAGCAGTTGGTCCTGCCGCGCCTCGAGCTCGCGGATCGTCCCGCGCAGGTGGTCTCGGTGGCGACGCATCGCGTCCGCGTGGCGACTGGCCTCGTGGTGGTCGAGGGCCGCCGCCGGCGTCTCGGCGACCATCGCGCGGATCTCGGCGTCGCGCGACTCGTCGTCGAGCACCGCGAGCTGTTCGTCGACGACGCGCAGCTCCTCGCGCAGCATGCGCAGGCTCTCGGCGGAGCGTCGCAGCCGTCGGTGCACGAGGTGCTGCGAGATACCGGTGGACATCGCCGCTCCAGCCTACGCATCGCGCTCGCGCGGCTCGCGGGTGCCCGAGGTGGGAATCGAACCCACATGCCCTCGCGGACAACGGATTTTGAGTCCGTCGCGTCTGCCGTTTCGCCACTCGGGCGACGAGCGACGCGAACAGCGTACCCGCGTACGATGTCCCGAGAGGCCGCCACTCGATGCTCGCATTCACCTTCCCCGGTCAGGGCTCGCAACGTCCGGGGATGGGTCGACCATGGGAGCGCCACGAGAGCTGGGAGCTCGTCACCGAGGCGTCCGACGTCTGCGGCAAGGACGTCGCGCGGCTGCTCCTCGACGCCGACGCTGAGGAGCTGCGCGACACGCGCAACGCGCAGCTCACGACGTACGTCGCGAGCCTCATGGTGCTCGACGCGGTCGAGCGACTCGGCCTCGAGCCCTCCTTCTTCGCGGGCCACTCCCTCGGCGAGTACACGGCGCTCACCGCGAGCGGATCGCTCGGCTTCGACGACGGCGTGCGCCTCGTCGTCGAGCGCGCGGAGGCGATGCACGAGGCCGGCGCGGCGGCGCCGGGTGTGATGAGCGCCGTCCTGGGCCTCGACGACGACCAGGTCGAGGTGGCGTGCCGCCGCGCCGACGCCGACGTCTGGGTGGCCAACTTCAACGCCCCGGGGCAGGTCGTGATCGCCGGCTCGGCCGCGGGCGTCGCCGCCGCCTCGGAGCACGCCACCCAGTTGGGCGCCAAGCGCGTGATGTCGCTGCCCGTCTCGGGGGCCTTCCACACCCCCTACATGGCCCCGGCCCGCGACCGTCTGCGCGACGCGATCTCGGAGGCCTCACCCCGCGACAGCGACGTGCCGATCTACTCCAACGTCGACGCGCTGCCCCACCAGTCGGGTGACGAGTGGTCGTCGCTGCTCTCGGCCCAACTCTCGAGCCCCGTGCGCTGGAAGCACTGTCTGCTCGGCATGGCCGCGGCGGGCGCCACGCGCTTCGTCGAGCTCGGGCCGGGCGGGGTGCTCACCGGCATGGTCAAGCGCACGGTCGACGGCGCCCGCGCGATCGGCATCTCGACCCCCGACGAGCTCGACGCCCTGCTCGGCGCGATCGGCACCCCGGCCGCGCCGGCGCCGGTCCCCCTCGAGGGCGAGCACCTCTTCGCCGTCGAGCGGCTGGTCGTGAGCCCCGCCGCCGGCGTCTTCACCCGGCGCCCCGGGCTGGCCGACGGCGCGGTCGTGAGCGTCGGCACGGTCATCGGCACGGTCGGAGAGACCGACGTCCGATCCCTCTTCGACGGCGTGCTCCAGAGCCTCATCGCCGCGGACGGCGAGCGCGTCACGGCGCACCAGCCCGTCGCCTGGCTGAGGACCCGCTGATGCCACGCGTGCCCACGGGCGTCGCGGGGGGCCGCATCATCGGCTGGGGCACCGCCCTGCCGGACAAGGTCGTGACCAACGACGACCTCGCCCGCACCATGGACACCACTGACGAGTGGATCGTCGAGCGCACGGGCATCCGCCGGCGCCACGTGGGCGGCACCACGGCGAGCCTCAGCGTCGAGGCGGGCCGCCGGGCGCTCGACATGGCCGGCGTCGACCCGGCGTCCATCGACGCCCTGGTGCTCTCCACCACCACGCCCGACCGCACCGTGCCGGGCACGGCGCCGTCGGTGCAGCACGCCCTCGGGCTGCGCTGCGGCGCGTTCGACGTCAACGCGGCGTGCTCGGGCTTCGTCTACTCCCTCATCGCGGCGCACGGCCTGCTCGCCGTCGGCTCGCGCCGCGTGCTCGTGATCGGCACCGACACGCTGAGCCGCATCACCGACTGGACCGATCGCGGCACCGCGATCCTCTTCGCCGACGGCTCCGGCGCCGCGGTGCTCGAGGCCACCGACGGCCCAGGCCAGCTGCTCGGCTGGGACTTCGACGCCGACGGCTCGCTCGAGTCGCTGCTCTACTGCGACGTGGGCGGCACGCTCAAGATGGAGGGCAAGGAGGTGTTCCGCCGCGCGGTGCGCATCATGGTCGACTCGGCGCACACGTCGATGGCGGCCGCCGGCATCGGCCCCGACGACGTCGCGCTGGTCGTGCCGCACCAGGCCAACGTGCGCATCATCGAGTCGGCGTGCGACAAGCTCGGCGTCCCCATGTCGCGCGCGGCGCTCGTGCTCGAGGAGACGGGCAACACCTCGAGCGCGTCCATCCCGCTCGCGCTCTTCGACGCCGCGGACCGCGGTCGCATCGCCGACGGCGACCTCGTCCTGCTCGTCGGGTTCGGCGCGGGCATGACCGCCGCGAGCGCCGTCCTACGCTGGACCGCGCCGTGAGTCGCGTCGTCCTCGTCACCGGCGGATCGCGCGGCATCGGGCTCGCGATCGCGCGACGGTTCGCCGCACTCGGCGATCGCGTCGCCGTCACCCACCGCGGCGCCGAGCCGCCCGAGGGCGTGCTCGGCGTGCGATGCGACGTCACGTCGCAGTCCGACGTCGACGCCGCGTTCGCCCGCGTCGAGGCCGAGCTCGGACCCGTCGAGGTGCTCGTCTCCAACGCGGGCATCACGCGCGACGGTCTGCTGCTGCGCATGGGCGAGGCCGACTTCACCGACGTGCTGGACGCCAACCTCACGGGGGCCTTCCGCGTCTGCAAGCGCGCCGCGCAGGGCATGCTCCGCGCGCGCA